>JAFYQN010000089.1 GCA_017559885.1 Clostridia bacterium | reverse complement strand
TTGAGTACCCAAAACATTAGTGCGCTCAAACTCTTCATAGCGACCGGTGTGATTTACGTTTGCCGCGGTATGAATTACCATATCAACCTTTTTAAGCAATTGGTCATATTCCTCATCGCTAAGTCCAAGTTTTGGTTCGCTAATGTCACCTATTCTTACCCTGTATCTAAAATACTCGTGTTCTTTTGGGAAATAGTATTTAAGCGTGTTTTTAAGTTTTTCCTTATCGCGCACAAGACAAACAACGTTCATCTGGCGTCTTAAAAGTTCACGCAATATATGCGAACCAAGATAGCCCGTAGCGCCTGTAAGGAGTACGTATTTTGCCTCGTTTGTATGCAAAAGACTTGAGTTGTGCTTAATAAGCTCGTTTACGTTAATATTTGTTCTTTCGGCTTCGTCATCGGTTTTGATTGCAAGCAAAACTCTTTCTAACTGTTCAGCAGTTGGATTGTCGTAAATCTCTTGCGCCTGAACACCGATAAGCGCTGCCGCTTCAAATGCCAAAAGACTGCCGCCGCCCATATCAAAGAAGTTATCCAAAATGCCTACTTTTTTCTTATCAAGAACGTTTTCAAAAACCGAAACTATTTTCTTTTGTTCTTCGGTTGTTGGCGGAACGTATGTAACCACTTTGTTATTTATGGTTTCGTCGAGCATTTTTATTGCTTCGCTTCGCTTGATTTTGAGCGTGGTTGTTTTTGGAAAATCTTTTGCTATAAAGTTAATGTCAACGATTTTTTTATAAGAAGGCAACGTTGCGTTAAGATTTTTAATTTCACGTTTTATGTTGGCGGTTAGTTCGTTGTCGTTGATGTCGGTGGGTTGAATTGCCGCGCAAATTTTACCGCTTTTTTCATACACCAAAACGTCTTTAATGCCGTCAATTACCGCAATGTGTGTTTCAAGTTCTTCAGGATAAATATTTTTACCGTTAGCAAGAATAATAAGGTTTTTTGAACGTCCCGTTATATACAAATAACCCTCGTGGTCAAAATAACCAAGGTCACCCGTGCGAAGAAAACCGTCAGACGTAAACGCTTCGGCGGTTGCTTCGGGGTTTTTGTAATATCCAAGCATAACGCCCGAACCTTTTACAAGAATTTCACCGTTTTCTATTTTAACATCTATATATGAAACGGGTTGACCAACCGAACCAAACTTGTTTTTCTTAGGGTAATTTGCCGAAATAAGTGGCGCGCACTCGGTAAGTCCGTAACCTTGATACATATTAATGCCGAATTCGTCAAACGCTTCGGCAATCTCGGGGCGAAGCGCCGCGCCACCAACGATTACATTGGTAAGGTTGCCGCCAAATTTAGCAAGAAGTTTTCTAAATAACCAACGACTTATATCAAGTTTAAAAAGTCTAAACAAACGATTGATTTTTTTTGCCAGAGCAATCACGTGTTTGTTAGAGTTTGTTGCAAGTCCATCCATAACTTTTTTGTAAAAAACCTCAGCTATAGTAGGAACTACCAATATAACTGACGGTTTAAACAGGTTAAGGTTAGCAACTATATTTTCAATTTTATCGTTAATACAAACGGTTGCACCACAATAAAGCACACCCAAGTTGTCAACGGTAAGTTCAAACGTATGATGAATAGGAAGCACCGACATAACAACGGGGTCTTTTTTTACGTTCTGCGCAAAATCCATTCGGTAGATATCGTTTATATTTGAGGTAATATTCTTTTGTGTAAGCATTACACCCTTGCTAACGCCCGTGGTGCCCGATGTGAAAAGAATTTCGGCAAGAGCATTGGGATCGATGGTCGGCAATTCAGTATGTTCGGTACGCAACATTTCACGGAAACGAGTGCCCGAAAAACTTATAACTTCAATCACCCTGTCGTTTGTCTCTTGAATTTTTTTCATCATAGGTTCAAACTCTTCGGACAAGAACACTACGTCGACGTCACCCATAACCAAAAGGTTGAGCATTTCTTCTTCAGAAAGCATTTTATCAATCGGAATAACAACGTTTGCGCTACATTCAACACCAAGGAAGGTCGTCACCCATTGATAACTTGACGAACCAATAATGGCAACGTGTTTTCCCTGCCAACCCCTCTTTACAAACCAAGAAGCAACGGCATAAATATCTTTTTTAAATTCTTTGAAGGTTTTACTTACGACAGTATTGCCTACAATATATCTGTAGGCATCCCTATTTCCGTATCTTTTTTCGATTTCATTTACATATTCCTGTAAATCGACAATCATTCTGTTCATATAACAAACTCCAATTAAAATATGTTTTGAATTATTTATAATGCTAATTGTTTTTTGTGAACAAACCTGCCTGTATATAAAATAAGCGCCATTACACCTATTATATATACTGTGATATTTTAGCACAATTTTGTCGATTTGTCAATTATAATAGCGGTTTTGGTAGAATTATCCAAACTTGTTTTTTGCCACAAAAAAATACTCCCAAAAGCATTTTTGCTTCGGGGAGTATTAAATAATACGTTTATAATGAAAAGGCACAACCCTAAAAGGATGGTTGAGATACCATTAGAGTTGTGCCCCTCAAACAAATTAGGCGTATTGCAAATTTAAAAGATTAAATTTTACAATAAGAATTAATAACCAAAGTGGTTACCATTGTTGAAACTTTCGGTTTCGGGGGTGATAATATCACGTTTGCCGTCTTGCTGATAAACTCTCATATATTCAATATCCAAAGTGGTCTTGTCAGCATTTTCGTAACTTAGCAAGTCAGTAAAGTTTGCATTATTATTGTACTGATTTGCAACATAGTAAATATTATCTATAATGAAGTGCATGTATTGGTTAGAAACCTCGCAATCAGGAATAAGCTGATTTAGATAGTAAAGGTCTGTATAATATGTTTTTCCTATAATTTTATATGTGTCTTTGGCTTCATTATATGTGATAGAACTTGTTGTTTTGTCACAAGTGAACGAATATTTAGTATAATCGGTAGCGCTTGATTCACCATCACCGTCCGGATCCCAAACGTAAAGTGTGTATGTTGCAGATGTACCAACACCATTAGAATCGGTTACGACTTCCCACTCAAAACCATAACGACGCATTGCGGTAAGTTTTGCTTGAGCAGTAGCATCATAAGCACGACTTTCGTTTGTGCCAAAACTATGGTCTTTAACCCTTGAAGACAAAATACCGTCTTTAATGTCAGTGCTGCCATCAACTGTTAAAGAAGTAACCGTTTTATAGTTTGAAGATGAATACTTTGAACCTTCCAAAAGTGTAAAGGATTTCATCTGCGGCACACCTGTTGACCAGTCAAGTACCGAATATTTATAACCATTGCTCGCATTTGCGCCTGTATCAACATACTTGTGTATATTAAGCGGCAAATCATAATCATAAACACCTGTCATATGACTCTTTTGAGATGATGAACTTAAATTGGTAATATCCTGCATAAGCTCTATAATATCAATTTCAAAATAAGCGTTGGGTAGTTGATATTTATAGGTTTCTTTTGCATTTTGACTATTCATTGCGTTAACACCGTTATAATTTGGATTTAGTTTATAAATCTTGCCATATAGTGAATTTGCATAGGCGTTGTTGTTGCCACCCGTTGGGCAGCCCATCATCCACCAAGACATAAATGCGTGACCGTCAGAAGGCAATGACGCTTTAAACTCAAAATAACCCTGTTTTACAAGCAATGATTTTTGAGTCATTATATCGCCTGCTGTTACGTAGATATCTTCTTCATCTATCTTGTTGCCCACTTCGTTGTACGCGTATCCGTCACTACCAATGGTAGGAGCATCAAGTTTTGCTATGTTTAAAGCTGAGTCAGAATCAACGTAAGCGCCACGTTTGATTGTAAGCTTACCGTCTTCTACAACATAAAGTTCATCTAAATCCTTATTAAACGGATGTTCAAGGTTTACGTATTTACCCAAGTGAGTGCCATTTTCATAAGCAGTTTCACTACCCATTTGGCTATACATCCAGTTATCTCCAAGTAGTTCTTCGCCGCTAAATTCATCGCCCCAAGTGTAGTAGTAGGTAGTACCGTTTATAGTAACAGGTTGTTTTTCGGTAGCGAGTGTTGCACTGTCAACAGTATAAACAGTTGATGTTTTAGCATCGGAGTTGTTTATAAAGTCAAGAACTGCTTGTTCAACTGCTGTAAAGTTATCGCCTTGTAGCCAAAGGACACCATTTTCTTTATCGTAGGTAATCGCATAACTATTTGTGGCAGTTGCCTTTGTGTTTGCAGAGTAAACTTCATAGTTTGCAATATTACCAACAATAATTTCAAGTTTGCCGTCGGGACTACCTACGGTGTCGTTAGCATGAACGTAAACCGCAGTCTTATCGGAATTTTCACCGGTAACAGTTGTTTGAGCGCTTACAACCTTTTGAATATCTACATTTGAAACAGCCGCTTCAAGATAGAGTTCTAATCTACGAGCCGCGTCATAGTTGTCATTTTCGCCATAATAAATCTTAATGTTATTAAGTTCAAGATTGCGCCAGAAACCATCTCTTACGTGACCATAATCGTCAACGTTTATACGACTAAGTGTTACAAGGTCGGTTAAGTTTATTTTGCCGTCTTTGTTAACATCGCCGTAAACGTATTTATAATCTTGCTTTTTAAGCAATTTGTTTCTAAGCGCTGTAAGGTCAGCCGCGCCATAAGAATCGCCCTTGCCGTCACCGTCAACGTCGGCGCAAGGCATGGTTTTTGCATTGCTTACAAGATGCGGTGTTTTGCCTACAATACCGTACCAAGTTTCGCCGTCAAGTGTGGCAGTGCCAACCTCGCCGTTTTCAAGGTAATATGTATCATTAAATACGCTGTTTTTAGCTGTTGCGCCACCTGATACAAGCGCGCCACCTTCGGTAGCAACGTAACAATCTGTTGCAGAGCAATTTTCAACCGAACCGTTACCCTTGGCAAATATTGCAACATCTGCCGCAGAATTACGGATGTTTAGGTTCTTAACGGTACCACCAGCGAGCTCAGGAATAAGCGCGCCACTGTTTGTGGCAGTAGCATTAAGTTCGTAAATGGTGTAACCGTCACCGTCAAGCGTACCCTTGAATGGTGTGTATAAATATTCATAAAATCCTTCGCTTTCACGAAGATAAGGATCTGTATCAATCCAAGCAATTGAACCAAGATTTATATCGTTTGTTAGTTTGTAATAAAGTTTTTCGTTTACGTTTACACCGCCTGCCGCAATCGCAGTTGCAAGTTGTACAGGAGTGCTTATAAGATACGGGTCCTCTTCGGTACCACTACCGATAAGTGTATCATATAGGCCATACGTACCTTTTTCATACACACCTACGTAACTAAACAAACCTGCTCCGCTTACCTGTTTACGAAGCATATCTTTTACTGCAGCGTAACCTGTGATTCCGCCTTTGGTAATGCCTGGCATTGGCAACTTGCGACCATTTTCAACAGTGGCAATACTCCAAACGCCCCAGTTAAGAAGTGGCATGTCATCTTGTGAATCATATTCCGTAATTTGTGCTACTTCATCATCTTTACTGTTCTCTGTAAACGTAGTAGCAGTAGTGTAACAGTTAACAAATTTCGCATTGCATTTTGAAGTTGAAGTTGCAACCGGTTGTATACCAACAGACAAACAGTTTGCCAATGATGCGTTATTTGCATTTGAACCACAAACCATATAAATACCTGCGCGATTATCGGCAGCATCACTTCTAATAAGCATTTCAGAACCTACGCCGTCATATACGCAGTTTGTAAACGTTACACTCTTTGGCCCACTATGTACACCGATAAATCCGGCTTTACACCAACCACCGCCACTATCGCTATTTCCTTCGCTTGCGGGCATATATGTATTGCGCACCACAACGTTAGAAATGGTTGCATTTGTAGTAGTTTCTGCGTTACCATACGCTACAAAAACATCATCTACTTTTAGACCGAATGCTTCAGAAATACCAAAAGAGCAAGTAATAACACCTGAATATGCTACGCTTGTATTTTCAATATATGATTTATCAAAATTAACGTTTTTGATAACAGCGTCATATTTTAGCGCAGGAACAAAACCTACAGCCCATACAGCCCAACCAATTCCTGTAACGCTTTTGTTTGTACTATAAAGGCCGTGAATTGTAACACCGTTACCATCAAACACACCGGTAAACGCAACGTCTTCATCACAAAGTCCGTCATTGTTAGCATCTTGTTTATAAACATTGCCATCAAAATCTTTAGTCCAGTTTTTGGCGGCGCCTGAGCTTACCATAGATTTTAATGTGTTCAAATCTCCAACTTGAACGTCGTTAAGATAAAGATCATTAACGCCGTCTGCAACCTTGTAGTAAGCCGCTGTTCCATCAGATTGTTTACCGCCGTCACGAACCATTTTATAAAGCTGCTCAGCTGTTTCTATAATGTATGGGTCACTTTCGATACCGCTACCGCGAGCAAAGCTTGTTGCCGCAGTACCGTTCCAAACAGGTTTAAGAACAATGTATTCCCAACCTTCCGGCTTAATAGGCAAAGGATATCCGCCAACTACTGCGTGCCAATAACCTTCACCGCTTTGGGTATCGTCTGCCCAGTTAAAATTCACAAGATAACTTTTTGCATTTAAACCTTTTGCAACACCAGCATTGGCAATAGTAGTTATTCCCGTCAAGTTTGAATTATCGTTACTATGCAAATATTTATTATCCCAATAGTTGTTTGAAACTGTACCTGTAGTTTTTTCTCTAATTTTAGGAACAACGCCAATTGCTAAACAATTGGTTATTACGCAGTTAGTCGCGTCTGCATATTTGCAAAAATACTGAAATGGTAACTCAGAACCTGCATTGGCGGTATAATCCAAATCATTGTCCGCAACTAAACAATTATTAACTTTTAGAACTTCGTTACCCGCATGTCCAACTATTTCACCGGTATTACCGCTTGTATTCCATGAAAAGTTATTTACTATAATACAATTTTCTACAACAAAATCTCCTGCGTCATTCCAGTCACTTTGACCGGCAACAAATCCTGAGTATGATGTTGAATATGCGTAAGAATTTTTTATGGCAACATTCTTTACAACAGTACCTGACGTTACCATAGAAAACAGACCTGCTCTTTCAACACTGTTCATATACAAACCATAAATAGTGGCGCCGTTACCATCAAAATTTACCTTAACACTTGTATTAGGATTCCAGTTAGCAGGTGTGCTCGATAAATTCTTGTAGTGGCTCTCGACCTGAGCAGCCGATGCAAATCCCTTTACTGTAGCAGGCGCAGTAACGCTATCCATATAAAATTCACTTACACCGCTAACCTTAAAGTATGCGCCGGTTTTAGAGCCAGTAGCCTTACCATAGCAAACAGCAGCCAATTCTTCGGCGTTTGTTATAAGATAAGGATCAGCGGCTGTACCAGAACCTGTAAGGGTTGTGTCAAAGCCACCGTCCCACTGGTCTATATTATTTGTATTAGCGCTAACACTAACCGTAACGCCTGCTGTAAAGAGCGTACCCACGAGCATAACCATTGCAAGTGCGATACTTATAACTCTTTTAGCGCTTTTGTTTATGCTTAATTTCATAATAACCTTCCTTTTTTATCGCTTAATGCGACTTTTTACTTTGAAAAGCTGTTGTTGTGACGTTTATCATAATAACCATTGTCATTGCGAACACCGAAAGGTTTGTGGCAATACGTTTTCCTTTTTAAGAATATTATGAATTGCTTCGTCACTATCGTTCCTCGCAATGATTCGCGTTCGTCATTGCGAAGGGCGGTAGCCCTGTGGCAATCCGTTTTTTCTCTTGGATATTACGGATTACCACGTCGCTCACGCTCCTCGTAATGACATGAGTTTGTCTTTGCGAGATTGTTTTTATCTACTACTTATTCGCCTTCAGCGAAGATATCGTCTTCGTCGTCGCCCCACCAGGGTTCGCTTGTAACGATAATATCATTAAGTTGTAATTCGTAGATTTCTATTTCTGCTTTTTTAAACATAACTCAAATCTCTCCTTTTAATATTATCGTTACGCGTTGCCATAGCGCGCGTGAATCATTTGTGTATAGAACAAAAGCGCTTTTACAGCTTCTATACGTGTTGCGTAGTAGTCGCATGGGTTTAATCTATTTGCTCTTTCAAATTCAACACCTAAACCTTCTACGCTATATGAACCAAGGTTTACATATTTGCCACCGTTATAACTTGCTTCAACTTTGATTGGGTTAGCAAGCGCTTCAACGGGGATGTTCTTAAATCTAAACGTATGGAAACGACCTGCTGAAGGTCTATTGTACCAATTGTTTGTGCCATTAATTGTTCCATCGCCCTCAAATTTAGGAGGGGTTGTTTCGTAGGTGTAGTCAGTACCATTTACGGTATAGGTAAATTTAACTGTAATCTTGTCACGGTTTTCCTTATACTCGCCGCCAAATTCAAATGCAAATGACATATATGGGTTAGAGTTAAGGTTAAGTGACGTAGCGTATACACCAAAACCTGCTGCGCTGTCACCGTAGTTGTCAACCGTATCCAAAACCACGCTGTCATAAAGCGATTGTATATACGATGGCATTGTACCTACTTCTTCAAATCCGGGATAATCACCAATTCCACCCGGATACCAATCGCCACCATTACTTGCCCAAGCAAGATATGGCATATTTGCCACAGCATTTAAACCTTTTATATCCTTAACAGAAATTTGTTTAATCTCGTCGGAGTTATAATTAAATACATTGTTGATAGAACTCCAATATCCCGTTGCTGTAGCCGGTTGATCGGTATAAACGCCTGAATAAATCGAGTTTTTAAGATAGTGATATGAATTGTTTCGATTATCGGCGGGATATGCAACACGATATGGTGGATAACCAATTGATATAATATTTGAGAAAGAACACGCTGTTCCGCCGCCATATGACACCAATCCGTACGAATGTTCTGCAGGATTTTCACCAAATTTATTACCATAAATTAAGATATCGTTTGCAATTATATTATTGTTGTATGCCTGAGCAACAAGTGATGCCGCGCCTGCATACGCGCCGTTAGTTTTTGCCGATATATAACTATTAATTACCTTGCAATTTTCTATTGTTATGGTGTATGTATTGCTTGCATCATTTTGCGTTTTACCAATTATACCGCCGGATATGTTAGACAAAAGATAAGAATTCTTTACAGTCACATTCTTTATAGTAGCATTTCCGTATACGAGTGGGAACAAACCAGCAATGTTATTATCCTGACCATAAACACCATAAATTTCAACGCCGTTACCGTCAAAATGACCCGAGAACGGTGTCCCTGCCCAAACAACTTTTTTATCAGTATTTGATGCGTTTTCAAACCAAGCCATAACATCATCAACGTTTGTAAGTTCAGCAAGGTCAGCGCTTGTCATATAAAATGCATCAATACCATCTGCAACCTTAAAGTAGTTTGATGAACCTGTTGTTGAAATGTTTGTACCATTACTATCTTTGGCGAGACCACGCATAAGCATATACATTTGCGCAGCGGTTTCTACAAGATATGGGTTGCTCTCAGAGTTTGGCTTACTTGGATCCAAAAGAACAAATGCTTGACCCTCACTTGTTTGGCTTCTAATACTAATTGTTCCCTTAACTTTTTCTGATTTCCTTCGGTAAGCACGATAGAGGGGTACTCACCCTCATCACCGTACATCCAAACAGTTTCCCAATCAAGAGCGGGCATATTTGTTTTTGCCGCAATACCCTTAGCCGCATCAGCGTTTGAAAGTTGAGTTATGTCAGTTATTGTTGTGTTATAATAAATGTTTGTTTCGGTTGTATAACATTTAGAGAAAAGGCCTTTTTGACTTGACCACCAACTTGTTGATTCAAAAATATTGCAATCAATTGCAATAATATTATTAAAACTACAATAGTTAGGGTCAATCACTTTGCTACTGCCATTCCAATGCCATGCTTGTATAGAACCAATAAGGCGTGGCGCAACACCGTTCGAATTTGAAACGACGTTATCATATACCAAGCAATTATTTAACACAACTGTATCTAAAGTGTAAATTTTATTTGTATCATCAATTTTTGATTTACAATAACCGCCTATAGCGCCACCTGTACCACCGGTGGATTCAATATAGCAGTTAGCAACAATAACGTTATCAATCTTTGCAGAGCCACCTGATAAAGTTGTTTCTGCAAAAACTGCGCCACAGTTACCGCCTGTAAAATATGAATTTTTAATAGTGAAGTTTTTAAAAGTAGCCGTGCTTGTATCAATCTTGCTAAATAATGCGCCTGATACACAACCGGCTTTAGAGCCACTATCATAACTTGCTTGATTATAATAAGCCGGACCTGCATATAAACCATAGATAGTTACGCCATTACCGTCAAAGTTACCTGCGAAGCAACCCGAGTAGTTTGGATGCCAAACTTTACCAAGTATTTTGTCTGCAACTGCAGTCTTAACTTCGTTTGCAGTAATATTATCTACAGTAAGGTCAACGCCTGCTACTGTATTCATATCAAACGCTTTAATATTATCGGCTACTTTATAATAAACGCCTGCCGAAATTACCTCTTTACATACGTAAGCCAATTTTTCGGCTGAGTCGATAATATAGGGTGATTCTTTGGTACCTTCACCCGAAATATTAGTGTTGTACCAACCTACGTATTGACCGTTTTCATATTGGTCCCATTTTTCTATAACGGTTGCGGCAGTTGCGCTTTCGACTGTTGTAACGCTTAAAGCGTTGTTAGATGCCTGACAGAAGTTGATAAGCGCTGCCGCTACGTTTTTGTCGGCTGTTTTTTGAGTGTCGGTTGCGCCTTCGCTATAAACCGCGTCGCCCATAACAACGCTTTCGGCATAATCGCCTACCGAAATTTGCGCGGTTTCGCCATAAACTATTTGGTCACCTGTATTATTTGTGGTAAAAATAGTCGGCAACCACAAAGCGCTTATATCTTTAGCAGAAATACCTTCAAGCGTAAACATTCTCGCCTCATTAGAAAGTATTGTGCCTGCAAATGAAGATACAGTATGCTCGGTTAAAATTTTTGTTTTGTTTTCATTTTGCGCATTAACTATATAAAGTTTTACGTCACTATCGTATTTAGGTTCATAATGGAAGTTAAGCGCAAAACTACCATCATCGGCATAAACAATATTTACGCCTAAAAGTTTCCAATCGTTGCTTGTACCGCTCGCTACTGTTTGGGCAGTTTTCTTAAGCAATGTAGGATATTGACCCTCAAAACCTGTAAACCATACGCCATCGGGGTTTTCATTGGTGTTCCAATCAAGGTCGGGCATATTTGTCATTGCAGCGGCACCTTTCGCCGCATCAACACTTGAAAGTTGTGTAAGTTTTGAATTTGCGTAGCTGTAGTTGCCAAAACCTGATGTAGCAATTGTGTTATCAAAGTATACGTTTTGGAATATTTTCTGGTCGCACGCTTTAAACCACCAACTACCGTTAGCATCATAAGGCGCCGCGCCCAAAACAACAGAATCAATAAGTCTGTTATTTGTTACGTTTGATGTAGCACCTTCGGGAATATAGCATTTGCTTGCAACACCTACAACAGACTTAATTGTATTTTTTGCATTGCTGACTTCGTTATCATATACCAAAATATTACTGATATTTAAATATGCATTTGATGTTGCAGAACACACTATAACGCCAGGTGCGACATTTGTATTTTTGCTACCGATATAACAGTCATGAACAACACAGTTTTCAACATACACTGTATCGGCTGTCGAATTGTTAGTAGCCGCATCAGTAGTAATTTCACCAATTATACCACCTGCATATGCACCGGTACTGTTTGTGTACATATATGAGTTTTTGAGTGTTATATTTTTAATAACTGCGCCTGCTGTAACTTTTGGAAACAATGCTGCACTTTGCTCGGTTGTTTTGCTTGTGCCGTTTTCAACGTAATTCATATGTCCTGTATGTAGACCATAAATAGTGGCGCCGTTACCATCAAATATACCTGCAAATGTTGGGGAAGCCCAATATACACGATTAACAACTTCGTCGTTAAGAAGATTGTAAACCTCTTGAGCAGTCATATCGCCGCTAAGGTCAAGACCTGTTGTGTTCATATTAAACGCCTTTATACTATCATCAACTTTGTAGTACTTGCCAACTGTTGTAGCATAAGTTGAAGCGCTTGAGGTTGTAAGATATGCCAACTGTTCAGAGTATTTTATAATGTATGGGTCTTCCTCGGTACCGCTACCTTCAAAGGTTGAATATTGCCAACTAATCCAAGCACCGTTTTCATCACGTCCGTCCCACAACTCAACAATGCCGCCGTCTTCGTCGCCTTGAGGCACTACTTGATAATCTGCCTTTGTTTCGCCGCAAAGGGTACAGGTAGCTCCGTTATACACACTGTAAGCGTACTTGTCTGAGGTTGATATAGGGTCGCCTGACACAGCGTAAACGTGCTGACAACCTATTGTAAAGTATGCATCGGTACTATTGTCGGCAACGTTTGTGTAGTTTTCATCGCCATATATACCGTTAAGTTCCACGTCGGTAAGTTTAATCTTAATTGTATCGGTGATGCCACCGTCTTTAAACACAAAATCGAGTTTTAAAGTTATTGTGTTATAAAGTTTTGGGGAGGATTCGGAATCGAAAATTTCAAATAAAACAACGCCATCCTCTGCGCGCACGTCTACAACATCGGAAGCATCGTTAAGCTCGCTGTTAAGCGATGCATCAACCGACTTATACCATCCGTTTGTATTATCGATAGTAAACATGCCTGCCGCCATACCCATGCCTTCGGGCATATTGAACGTTACCTTAGCAGAAGCGCTAACGTCGTTTTGATTGCAATTGCTACCCTCGATAATAAATTCGGGCGTGTCTATTGCGTTTGCGGCAATAACACAACCGCAAATTGCAGTTACGCAAATTGAAATTGTGAGAACAATAGACAACACCTTAGATAACGATTTGTTTGTCATAATCTCTCAGTCTCCTTTTACATTTATTATGAATATAGATTTACTATTATAGTATAAATCATTAAATAAAAGTTTTCAAATTAATTTATGCAAATTTTTTGACTAAATACACAAAAATATTATCCTAATTTAAAAATCGGCCTTTCTGCCCCATATAGATGTGTCACTAACACTTTATTGAATCGATTTATCAATAAAAAATTCATATTATTAATGCAAATTTCTTGATGTTTTTTATTTTAAAAAACTATTGTATATTTGGCTTTGATATGATATTATAATAACAATTACAGATAAAAACAGTTGTTTTTAAATGCGTTTTTAACGCTCTATATAATTAGGAGTGAGCTTTATGTTATTGTGCGATAACAGACAGATAATTGAAAAACCGTCTTATGACGTAGTGGTTGTCGGTGGCGGTATTGCCGGCATTTCGGCGGCGGTTGCCTCTGCAAGAAACGGCGCTAAAACCTTGCTTATAGAAAAACAAATAAATTTAGGCGGACTTGCAACAGTTGGTCTTATCGCATGGTATGAGCCACTGTGCGACGGCAAAGGAAAGCAATTGGTTTTTGGTATTGGCGAAGAACTTATTAAACTTTCGGTAAAATATGGTTTCGATTGTTTGCCGCCTCAATGGGGCGGAAACCCTCAAAACAAAAATCCGTCAGGCGGTAGATACACCACCTTTTATTCGCCTATGACTTTTTCTTTGGCGCTTGATGAATATGTGCGTGAAAGCGGCGCCGATATTCGTTTCGATACCTATGCGGTATACCCCGTAATGCAAAACAAATTATGCCTTGGCATTATGGCAGAAACGGTAAGCGGTAAGGAATTTTATCCTGCAAAAGTAATTATTGACGCCACAGGCGACGCTACTGTTTGTCATCGCGCTGGTATGCCTACCGTAGACGGTCAAAACAAGTTGGTTTACGTATCTCACGGTTTTTCTAAAAAAGAACTTGAAAATTACGATAGCGAAAAAGATTTGTTATCGTTCCGCAAATGGAATTGGGCAGGCGGAAACGGCTTTTATGCCGAGGAAAAAGACGGATTACTTGACAGTTCGGGCACCACTTCGGATTCGGTTAACGAATTTATTAAAGCCGCTAAAAAAGAGGCATTTAGCATTATTAAAACTTTTGGTAAAAACGATTACGAACTTTCAAGCATACCTACCATGCCACAATTTAGAACCATACGTCATATCGTGGGCGAAACAACACTTGACGGCACCGAAAGTGGCAAAACCGACGTTGGCGACTGCGTAGGATGTTTTAGCGATTTTAGAAAACCTGACACAAGATATATGTTGCCTTATACAACGCTTTATAATAAAGAATATCCAAACATTTTGGCCGCAGGTAGTATAATTTCAGCCGAAGGCGAGGGTTGGCAGGTAACCCGTGTTATTCCGCCGTGCGCGGTTTCGGGTCAGGCGGCAGGCACTGCGGCGGCAATGTGCGCTAAAGATAGTTTAGCAGTTAGCAATTTGAACGTAGTAGCGCTTCAAAACCAATTAAAAAAAGATAACGTAGCGCTTGAATTTTAAAACAAATTTTAATTTTTTAATGACAAAAAGGAGAAGATTCGAAAAACGAATCTTCTCCTTTTTGTTTTTTACGGTTATGTTCTAATTTTGATTAAATTGGTAATTATTCCATACCAACACCGGCGCTTGTAATTATTGCGATTTGATCGGGTAACTGATACAAGCGAACGTAATCAACGTAACTGTCAAGAGGAGCAGAGTCAATTGTTATAACAGCGTCAGCACCCTTTTCTTCTGCACGTGATGGTGGGTATACGTACTGGTCAAGGAACAAGTAATGCCAGAAGTTCATACCAACACCGTTATTATTGTTGGTGGGATCGATGCCGTCGATATAGTCAAAAGCAACTTCAAGCGGCCATTCACAATACCAGTTGTTATCTATACCAAATTTAACCGATTCGGGTGTGTAAATCATTTGATATAGGTGATAATCCTTGTAAAGCGTTTTGCTTTCCTCTTCGCTAAAGTTGAATGTGTTTGCAAGGTCTCTCCATTCCCAACTAAATGATGAATAGCGACCTTGACCCCAACCGCTCCAGCCGTTTTTAATGTAATCGGTAAGTTCAACACCGTTCACACCATAAACGGTATAAAGTTTTGTTGGGTTGCCATCTTCATCCATAATCTGAACGGCTTTAGACGAATCGTACCACTTGTGCATATTTGCAGCGGCATGAGTGCCCTTACCAAAGAACTCGAATATATCGGTTTCAAGGTTGAAGTAACGACCGCTATACTGCTCGTAATTAGGAACGTACCTTTCAAGCGGCGAGCTGTCGGTCATAAGCCAAAGCGCCGGGAAAGAACCCTGACCGTAGTCAAAACGAACCTTCATTTCAAGATAACCGTTTTGGAAAATCATATCACCGTAACTGTTACAAGAACCGTGAGCGCCCCAACCAATATCGCCGTCAGCAGGATCAAAGTAACGGTCAACCGAAATTCTAAGTCTGCCGTTTTCTACGTACTGGAAATGAGGGTCATTATGTACAATCTTAAGGTCAGAATACTCGTTACGCATACGTTGACCCCATTTACTGGTATCCATAAACTCGTCGCCGTCAAACTCGTCGCCCCAAACGTAAACGTAATCTTTGCCTAAAACTGTAACTTTGCTTGTAAAGTCATCTTGAGTACCTGTAAGAGTAGCAACTTTACCCTCTACACGCTCAACCGTTCTAAACCAGTCTACTGCTTTTTCAACCATTGTGTTGTGTCCACCCTCAAAGAAGAGGTTGCCGTTATCGAGCAACGTTACTGCAAACTCGGTTTCTTTGAGTTTAGAAGTCTTGAACGCGGTATCGCCAATAAGAATCAACTTGCCGTCATTAACTATGGTAGAATCTGTATCTGCTTTAACAGAAAGAATAACGTTTTCGCCATCTTTAAAGAATGTTGCAAGTTTGTTTGCCAATACTCTGTTTTCAACCGCGTCAGAATCATAAACGATTGTGTAACCGTCGGGACCTGCCCAATCAACGTTTTTACTCTCAAATTCGGGAGTAAACACTTCTTTGTATTTCTCGGTCTTAGTTTTAATGCCGGGAATTTCACGCGGTTTTAGGGTATTTATCTTATCGTTCGTGTTTACGTTGTCGTTATTTAGATTGTTGGTATTATCCTGAACGTCGTCGTTGCTTTGAACAATAACTACCTTTTTCTTAATAACTTTCTTTTTCTTATTAGTGGTCTTTTGGCTACAACCGATAACAGTAACAACCATTGCCGCTGCAATTAAAAGACATACTATTCTTTTAAAAGAAATTTTAAAATTCATAACTTCCGTCCTTTCTTTTTATTCTTCTATAATTTCAAAAGGATTTTTCCTAGAAATTATGACAACAACCGCACATGAAAGAATAACTGCCGCTACTATAACAAAAGTAATTTTTCCATTTGTGTCGGGTGAAATGGTGTTGTTATCGGTAATTTGACCTGCCGACGTATCAAGTTGTGACAAATACTTAGCAAGTTCTTCATTGCTAACGTTTTCACCGACTGTATAAACCAATACGTCGTCGAAGTAAAGACTTGAGTTCTCGCCTGCTCGTATAGAAATCCAAGGTGTACGGGCTGTGAACTCGTAGCTGTACTGCGTCCACTCGCCAACGGTAAGACCCGTTACGGTAAGCATATCTTCTACACCTGCGTTAGATTTCATATACTCAGGATACTCATTATGAACAAGTTTTAAAACAGTGTCAGGATTATCTGCCTTATCAGTAGTAACCCAGAATGTCATCTTGTATTTTTGACCGATGTTAAGCATATCCTCATAGTTGAGCATCATATCAGCAGACTCTGTATTTGTATCTAACAAGTGCATAGAAGCCGAACCATTACGAACAAACTTAACGTTATATCCGCCCTTAGCGCCCGGACGGTTAAGGATCCATTGATCGCCGTTATAGTCATACAATGTGTTGGTGTACTCATCAAACGGTTGCGCAAATCCGCTAATTTCCCAACCTGCGTAAAGTTCTAAATCTCGTGGTGGGAAGTAGTCAAGCGGATATTCCATACTGCAGTCAGAGAATACATGCCAACCAGTAAAGGTATAACCTTCGCGTGAAATTTCAGGCAAGGTAATTGGCGAATACATTCTACCAACCAACGGTTCGATATCAACGCCTTGTATATTGGTCATTAATGAAACTTTAACAAACGGAGCTGCAAATTCTCGGTCAGAAAGCGCAGTATACTCCTCGACAGTATGATTTTTAGTAAATATTCGCTGTATTGGTGTGCCGTCTTCAATTACCATCCATGTGTTTTCCCAGTCGAGCGCGGTCATCTTTTCCTTTGCTGCCTCGCCAACACGGTCAACAGGATTGTCAATCTTTGTACCCGAGTTAACACGTTTATACATTGAGAAATAGTAACTGTCAATAACCGTTGTTGGCCACTGACTATCGATAGAGCGCCAGTTAGAGTTTGCCCAACCGCCGTACGGTCTGTCACAGGTTTGTGGTAGTGATACGCATCTATAGTAGTAAGCACCGTTTGCAGTATCCTGACCGGCAATACCACCCATATGCTCTATGTTAGGACCGCCCTTAAGTGAGCCTGTAAAGATACAGTCATAAGCACGGAACGGCTCGTCGCAATAGCCAAAAATACCACCTGGATAAGTAGCAGCGATATAACATGTATGGTCAACAAGACAGTTCTTAATTATAGGCATATTATCCCAGAATTTGGGATCTTTTGTAAGTGTTTTAGCAGTAAAGTCACTCTTTAATTCGTCTTTGTAAGATACGTCCCATCTAACAATAGAGCCAATAAGTCCACCTGCCGATTCGCTAAACCATTTACCCTCATCAGAATTGCTGTAATACTCGGTAGAACCAGCAATGTAAGCGTGAGAAACAGCAACGTTTTGAATAAGTGCTTTTTGACCTACTGTTGGGAACAAGCCAAGGTATGCGCCTTGATTTGCTTCCATAAAGCCGGTACGCTCGTAATATAGACCGTATACTATGTGTCCGTCACCGTCAAATGAACCGCCGTTTTTAAACAGACCCCATGAGGCACCTGAACGGTTGTGATACCATTGGTTACAACCAACCTTCTTTTCCCAGTACGGACTTTCGATATCATTAAGATAGATATCGGCAACAAGTTTATAGTGTTTGCCGTGAGCATGCTTGGTTATACAAAGGGCAAGTTGTTCAGGTGTTGCGATAAGATATGGATTTTCTTCACTACCATCGCCGCCTGCATAATTGCCTGCTACGTTGCCTGACCATACTTCTCCCATAACACCGTCGCTTGAATTAATAACGCCACGAAGTGTAGGATAATCGCCTGATACAGTATTCCAAACGTTGTCGAAATCAAGACCCGACATATTAGTAGCCGCAGCAGCGCCCTTCATATCGGCGTCGGCAAGAACTGTAACGCCTTGGGTAGCAGTGTCAACGTTTGTGTAAACATTCTTAAATTGAGCGTCGTTAACATTTGCAACAGGCGCCGCATTAACAGAGATACTGTTCTTAATGCTTACGCCGTTTGACGCGCTACCAACAAAACCGCCTGATTTTGAGATAGAGTTAGTAATACGAACAACCGAGTCGCCTGCCTTACCAATTGCGCCGCCGATTGTTGCATTACCTTCAATAACAACGCTGTCTTCAATAGTAATGCCTTGTAAACTAATGGGTTTTATACAATTATCAACTACACTACCGATAACCGCGCCAATGTATGCGCTTGCATTACCGGCAAGATATGAATCGGTAACTGTTAAATTGCTAACGCTTGCCGAATTTGCAACAGGAATAAGACCTGCGCTAACACCTGCGGCAATATCGTTATAATATAGACCTGAAACGGTAAATCCATTACCTTCTAAAGTGCCCTTAAATTCGCCTATATTTTCAGAAGTAAACCAAGTTTTTGCGTTGTCTTTCCAATTTTCTGCCGAAGTATCGTTAATAATTATATCGGCAGTAAGTTTGTAATATAGACCGTCGTTGTCGGAAGTTAACATTAATGCTAAATATTCAGGAGAAGGAATTACGTAAGGATTGTTCATAGAACCATCGCCTGATGGGAATTCCTTGGCAGTTTCACCCGTCCATGCAAGACCGGGCGCATAATCTTTAATGTTAACTATTCTTGGGGTTGGATACTCGCCATCATTTGTAATCCAGAACTGTACCCAATCAAGACCCGGCATATTTTCCTTAGCCGCAGCACCTGTCATTTGCTCTTTTGTGAGTTTTGTGATTTTTTTGTAATCCTGAGCAGCGCCGTCAGCAATTGTGATAGCGCAGTCGGTATAAACGTTTGTAAACTTAGAATTGTCATACAAATGCCAACCGCCGCCTTTTGTATAAGGAGGTGTATCGATTGATACTACGTTTTTAAACGCACTACTACCAGCACCTGCAGCAGACACAAGACCAGACTTGTATTCCTCTGGTACATTTCTACCATTTACAAGGATATTGCCGTATACCAAGGTATCTCTTATAACGATACCATTACTAAACATATTTCCGGCAATAGCGCCTACTCTACCATAAGTTGCATCATCATTTTGCGAGCAAATATAGTTGTTTGCAACAACGCAACTTCTAACGTTAAGCGTAGCAAACAATGTAGAATCTGTATACCATTGCGCACGACCAAAAAGACCGCCTGCAGCAACGCTATTATGGTTGCCTTCACTTGTTTTTATGTAAGAGTTCTTTAAAACAACGTTCTTAACAGAGGTTTTAGAATCTACCAATGGGAACAAACCAACTACATCACTGTTAACGCTATAAATACCATAAATGGTAGCGCCGTTACCGTTAAATGCACCACTAAACTTGTTAGACTTTAACCAGTTATTAGCAGTGTTAGATTCAAAATATTCCTTAACTTTCTCAGCGGTGTCAAGTTTAGCAAGATCCTCGCCGCCATTGATATAGAAATAGTTAAGACCATCCCTAACCTTAAAGTTTAAATCAGTTGTGTCAAGCACATTGCCAGAGAGTGTGTATTTGCTAACATCGAAATGTTCTGATGTGGGCTTGCTTGAGTCATATTTAAGATTGCCTGTAGCAACAGCCGCAAGTTGTTCTGCGCTGTGAATTATAAACGGATTGCCGGCAGAACCGTCGCCTTCGTTATTCATCCAGAAATATGAAGCGTATGTGCCGTCCCACTCATCGTATGGAAGCATTTGCGGAATGATTACATCAGCATCGGTATAAGCCGAAGTTATAGGTTCGTCAATAGCCGCATCCATAGGATAGTTTTTGTCACATTGTGAACAATGTTTATGCGCAATATTACCTGATTCTTCGTATGAAGCATCTTTTGCAGGAATATCAGTAAAGTTGTGTCCGTAAGCGCATGGGAATGTATATCCACAAATAGAACAACTGCTACCAACATAGCTGTGTGGAATTATACCATCGCGTAAAATTTCAAGGCCACAACATTCGTCTTTTTCATTCTTGTGACCATCAACACCTACCGATTCACCCGAAATATCGTGGAATATACGGATTTGAGGATAGGTTGTTGTGTTATAGAACCAAATATTCTCATCAAGTGTTGTTATATTTTCTTTTGCTGCAGCGCCTATAAGTTGCTCTGCAGTCATAGAAGTTTTAATATTAAAGTTATTAAGAATAGAATCTGAGTTGCTTGATGGAGCGTATGCCTGCATTTTATCAATAGATTGGTCGGTATAAATGTTTTTAAAATGACCTGCATCAAGGTGTGTTAAATACCAACCTGCGTGACTATATGTACCGTCACCATTATCTTCGATAGTCCATGGCGTTACGCCAACTGCAATAATATTGTTAAATATTGTGCTTGTAACAGGACCGTTATAGGTAGTAATCATACCACTTCTAAGAGCAGTACCTGTATATGCATTTTCAACAACGTTACCGTACATAATACAATTATTAACGGTAGCATAGTGCTTATCAAATAAGCATCCCATCAAAACGCTTGCGCCGTATTTTACAGTATCGTTTATAGACGCAATATAGTTGTTTGCAACAACTACGTTTTCAACGGCAATACTGGTGTCTGAATTGCTGTCGCCCTTCCAAACAGTACCGCCAACCAAAGCGGCAATTGCGCCGTCTTTACTATAACCTGAAATATAAGAGTTTTTAACGGCAATATTCTTTATGCTTGAATGTCCTGCAACTTTTGGGAAAAGAGCAGTCTGCGCATAAATATTTGTATCGTTACAGTAAAGACCGTAAACAGTAGCTCCGCTACCGTCAAACTGACCCGAGAAGGTGCTTACAGCATTCCACGACTTACCGCCCTTTTCTTCAAAATATTCCTTAACGTCGTTAGCATTTGTCATAGCGGCAACTTTTTCTCCGCCATTCATATAAAACGCAGTAATGCTATCTAAAACTTTAAAGAAGGTATCGGAATCTGACGGAACTTTACCAAGCGCAACTGCTGCAAGTTCGTCAGCGTTTGTAATAAGATAAGGATCCTTTTTAGTACCTGAACCTAACAAATCCGCATCTAAATTACCGGTAAACTCACTTGTAGTAACAAGCATTGGTATAACAAGGTCGCTTGCTAAAACTGTTACGCCGTCAATAAACGTTTTTTCGCAAACGGTACATTTGTCGTGCGCCTTTATACCGTTTTGAGTTTCGGTTGCAGGTTTTTCTGCAACAGCTTCAAGAGTGTGTCCGCTAATGCATGGGTCAACGAAACTACATCCCGAACAAACACCGCTAACAAAAGTATGTACGGTAGGCATACCTTCTATTCCGCAGGTACAAATCTCGCTATGTGTGCCATCGCCGTTATCGGTTGTTTTAATGTTGTGGAAGGCACGAAGAAGAGGATATGTCGACGTGTTAAAGAACCAAACCGACTTATCAAGAGCCGAAAGGTTTGTTAAAGCCGCAGTTCCGATTGCCTCGCTTGCGCTTGAAAGTTTAATGATTGTTGTGTTTTCAGCAGCAGGATTTTCGGTGGTATAGCAATTTTTAAAGAACGTGCTATCCTTTTGCCACCAACTACCACCGTTTTCAATATTACAACCAATTGCAACGGTGTTAGAAATACCAAATCCCTCATAATCCCTTACTTTGCTTCCGCTACCATTATCATGATACGCTTCCAATGTACCAATCAAACGAGCAGTTGTGCCGTCTTTATTATAAACAACATTATTATAAACCAAACAATTATTAAGTTTAACCTTGTCTGCGGTATTAGTAGCAGCATCGTATAGACAGTAACCGCCGATTACGCCACTAATGTAACCGCCTGTTGAATCAACATAGCAGTTTGCAACAATAATGTTTTCAATAATTGCTGAATCACCGTTACCAAGTGTTTCACCAAACACGGTGCCTGCAGGGTCGCCTTTAAGATATGAATTCTTAATAGCTACATTTTTAATTACTGCAGTTTTAGCATCTATTATTGGGAACAAACCGCCTCTTACGTGGCCTGCTTTCAAACCGTTCTCATAACTATAATCGTTATAGTAGTTAGGACCTGTGCATAAACCGTAAATGGTTACGCCGTTACCGTCAAAGTTACCTTTAAACGGCGCGTCGCAGAACCACACTTTACCAAGTATTTTATCTGCAACTGCAGTCTTAACTTCGTTTGCAGTAATGTTATCTACAGTAAGGTCAACGCCTGCTACGGTGTTCATATCAAACGCTTTGATGCTATCGTCTACCTTGTAGTATACGTTTGCGTTACTACCATAACGGCAAAGATAGGCAAGTTCTTCTGCGCTTGAAATAATATATGGGTTGCTTTCAGTACCATCACCTGTTTCATAGACGCTGTCGTACCAATCGCCCAAAACGCCATCTGAGACTTTGTCCCATTTTTCTATAATGGTACCGCCACAAGTTTCTGCGTTTGCAGTTACTGTAACACCGGTAAATACCGACAGTAAAGATACCGCCAATATAGAAAAAGCCGATATGTAAGCAACTACCGCTTTACCATTACTAAATAGTTTTTTCACTATTCATCATCCTTTGCAATTAAGATTATATTTAAATTAAATAATTTACGTCAGTCAGTACCTTCAAACCAATCTCGCGCTAATTTCACGGGTTCGGTACTTTGGTTTAAATATTCTTGCCACTCGGGTGTAACGCTTTCCCACGTGGTTTGCATAAAGCCAAGCAAATGCTTGTCTGATACGACTTCTTTACAATATTTAACAAGCATTTCAAAATTTTCTTTAAAATATTCTATACTGCCTGTAGGAAGCTGGTCAAATCCCGCTTCTTCAAGTGTTTTTATAGGTTTTATACGAATTTCGTTATAATGTGACATATCGCTATCGGGAAACTCGTTAAAATAATACCATACGCATTGAACAATATTTTTGGGACATCTCTTAATAAATTCTTGTGGTCTATGACGCGCATAATCGGACCACATCATAGTGCGAGCGCCGTTTGCGCGAATACAATCGTTAAAAAAGTTTAGATCGTGCCACCACAAATCGTTTTGACGTACAATCGCCAAATCATATCTTGCTTGATTTTCATAAACCTCTTCATCAAAACCTATATGAACATATTTCGGTTTAAAGAGATTGCAAACTTCATCTATAATATCCTTGCATACATCGTAGTATACAGGTGTTGAAACCATACGTGAATAGATACCAAGCCACTCATCGTGACAGGTAGAAAAATTAAGTTTTGGTATAATCGATATACCCATTTCATCGAGTCGTTTAATTTCAGCAATCATTTCTTCGTGCGTCCATGCGCCACGACAAGAAATTTCAGGATGTGACTTATACTGTAGCGCCTCGGCTACGTCAAGAATTATTGTATTTATACCGTTTGCTTTTATATGTTTTAAATATTCGTCCCACACGGAACGGTCAAATCTTATTTCAGAAGAAGCAGGAGATTTCCAAAGTTTTTTCTCGTCCTGTCCGTTAAAATTTCCCTCTTCGTACCAAAGATTTGTTCCAAAATGTACTAACGTACTCCAAATTTTTTCACTCATTATTTCACCAAAAATATTGCCCTTAAAAACCATTTTATAGAGAACCTCATTTAAGTCGATTAAACAAGGTTCTCTATTTAGTTAACCTACTGTATAATTTTTATTTGCGTGTTTTTAAATAATTACGGTGCAACAACAAAAATATCGTTTAAGAAGATGTTGTACATAATCTTAGCAACTTCGCAACGTTGTGCATTGCCCTGTGGAGCAATTGTTGTTGCGTTCTTACCGCTGATTACGCCGTTTTCGATAGCCCAAACGATAGCGTCTTTAGAGAATGTA
>JAFYQN010000088.1 GCA_017559885.1 Clostridia bacterium | reverse complement strand
TCGTTGGCGGCAAGGAAATGGACTTCAAGTATAAAGATTGTAAGACCGAGATGGATATGATAAACAAAGCGTTTATCGAAATCATGATTGAAGGCGACGCTAACGGTCGTGGCTTCCAGTATCCAATTCCTACCTACTCAATCACACGTGATTTTGACTGGTCTGAAACCGAGAACAACAAGCTTCTCTTTGAAATGACCGCAAAATACGGTACTCCTTACTTCTCTAACTATATCAATAGCGATATGGAACCAAGCGACGTTCGTTCAATGTGTTGCAGACTTCGTCTTGACCTTCGTGAACTTCGCAAAAAATCAGGCGGTTTCTTTGGTAGCGGTGAGTCAACCGGTTCGGTAGGCGTTGTTACCATCAATATGCCACGTATCGCTTATCTTGCAAAGGATGAAGCGGATTTCTACGCTCGTCTTGACAAGATTATGGACATCTCTGCTCGTTCACTCCACGTTAAGCGTACAGTTATTACAAAACTTCTCGAAGCAGGTCTTTATCCATACACCAAGAGATACCTTGGCACATTTAACAACCACTTCTCAACACTTGGTCTTGTTGGTATGAACGAAGTTGGTCTTAACGCTAAATGGCTTGGCGAGGACCTTACCCACGAAAAGACTCAAAACTTTACAAAAGACGTACTTAACCACATGCGTGAACGTCTTTCTGACTACCAAGAGCAGTATGGCGACCTTTACAACTTGGAAGCTACACCTGCAGAGTCAACCGCTTTCCGTCTTGCTAAGCATGACCTTAAGCACTATCCAAACATCATTACAGCAGGTCGTGGCCCTGGTGAGACACCATACTACACCAACTCATCACACTTGCCTGTAGGTTATACCGAGGATATCTTCTCAGCTCTTGACGTTCAAGATGAACTTCAGACACTTTACACATCGGGTACTGTATTCCACGCATTCTTGGGTGAAAAACTTCCTGATTGGAAGGCAGCCGCAAACTTGGTTCGCAAGATTGCCGAAAACTATCGTTTGCCTTACTACACCATGTCTCCAACATACTCTGTATGTAAGAATCACGGTTACATCGCAGGCGAAGAGTACACCTGTCCTGATTGTGGCGAAAATACCGAAGTTTACAGCCGTATTACAGGTTACTATCGTCCTGTTCAAAACTGGAACGACGGTAAGAGTCAAGAATTTAAAGACCGTAAGGTTTACGATATCGAAAATTCTAAACTCACAGTAAAAGAAACTGCCCCAAATTGCGCTTGTGAAGAAAAAACAGAAGCAGTTTTAGCAGATGGCAATTACCTCTTTACAACTGCAACCTGCCCTAACTGCAAAATCGCAGTGTCACTCCTTGACAAAGCAGGCGTAATATTTAACAAACTTCTTGCAAATGAGAATGTTGAAGCAGTAAACGCACTCGGCATTAAGCAAGCACCAACACTCGTTGTTGTAGAAAACGGCGTTGCTAATAAATACACAGGCGTTTCTGATATTAAGAAATACCTTAATGCCTAAATAAAATTTTAAAGTGGCGGGTAACACCTGCCACTTTATTTTAGAGGAAGAATTATTATGTATGATATTATAGTAATCGGCGGCGGCCCTGCCGGTCTTACCGCGGCGGTTTATGCCCGTCGCGCAAACAAAAGCGTTCTCGTTATAGAAAAAGGTTCTTTTGGAGGACAAATAACCTACTCTCCAAAGGTAGAAAATATACCCGGCTTTGCCGAGGTAACCGGCAACGAGTTTGCCGAAAAATTGGTAGAGCAGGCGCTCGGCCTTGACGCTGAAGTTGAGTGCGCCGAAGTTTTGGAGATAAAACAAGGCGACGTAAAAACCGTTGTTACTGATAGCGGCGAATTTGAAGGCAAGACCGTAATCATTGCCACAGGCGCCAAGCACAGAATGCTTGGTCTTGACCGCGAGCACGAATTTGTTGGCGAGGGTATATCATTTTGCGCGGTGTGTGACGGCGCGTTTTACGCCGGTCGCGACGTTGCTGTTATTGGCGGCGGTAACTCGGCGCTTCAAGAGGCGATTTTGCTTTCTGACTTGGCTCGAAAGGTTTACCTTGTTCAAAACCTTGATTTCTTGACAGGCGAACAAAAGTTGCAAGAAAAAATTGCCGAAAAGCAAAACATAGAGGTAATTTTGGGTCACACCGTAAAAGCGGTTGTTGGCGATACTACGCTTTCGGGTATTGTCATTGCCGATAATAATGGCACAGAAAAACAACTTGACATTGACGGTATGTTTGTAGCAATCGGTCTTATCCCACAAAATGAGGCATTTTCAAATATCATAAATCTTGATGATAGAGGTTACGTAAACTCTGATGAAAACTGTCTTACAAATGCCGACGGCATTTTTGTTGCGGGCGACTGCCGCACCAAAAAAATTCGTCAGGTAGCAACCGCTGCTGCCGACGGAGCAATCGCCGCGCTTGCCGCTTGCGATTATCTTGATAAATAAAATTAAATCCCGACTTGATTTTTCAAGTCGGGATTGTTTTATCTGTTTTTTTAACAAAACAAATATGTAGGGCAGGGGTTTACTCCTGCCGAAACATTATCGGAACGAGCAAGCCCGTTCCCTACATAATTATTTATCTTTTTGGATATGGTAAATCGGGCAAACCGAGTATATAATCGGCGGAAACGTTATAAAACTCACAAAGTTTTATAATATCTTCTACCTTATATTTACTTCGTCTTTGTTCGTATTTTGATATTGCCGATTGTTGACAGTTAAGAATTTTTGCAATTTCTTTTTGATGTATATCTCGGTCTACGCGAAGTTCGGTTAATCTATCTACATAATCCATTTTGAACACCTCAAAATAATTATATAAATTCCAAAACGGACTATTGACAAAAAGTCTATATCAGACTATG
>JAFYQN010000008.1 GCA_017559885.1 Clostridia bacterium | reverse complement strand
ATGCAAAGCATATGTTTATACCAATTCTAACAATTGTTATACTTAGTATTGGCGCACGTATGAGAATGACCCGTACTAATATGCTCGAAGTTATGAACTCCGATTATATACGTACAGCAAGAGCAAAGGGTCTTAGCGAGAGAGTTGTTATAAATAAACACGCATTCCGTAATACTCTTATACCACTTGTAACTTCACTTGCCGGTTTGTTACCGTCATTGTTTTCGGGCGCAATTATTACCGAGCAGGTATTTGACCTTCCCGGTATTGGTAATATAGCTCTTGACGCTATGAATCGTGGCGATATTCCGTTTATTATGGGTTACAATATGTTCTTGGCGCTTTTAAGTGTATTGGGCGTATTGCTTGCCGACCTTATGTACGGTATTGTTGACCCACGCGTTAAATTAGAGTAAGGAGGCGCTGTTATGGAAGAGATTACTAAAAACGAAGTAGTAGAAGAAACTCAAGATTCTGAAGTGCCTCACGATAAAACCGTGCGACTTATGTCACCGACGCGTATGGTTGTTCGTAGATTTTTCCGTTCAAAACTTAGTATAGTTGGACTTATAATGGTTGTAGGTCTTTTTGTGTTCAGTTTTTTAGGTCCGCTTGTTTATACCGAGTGGGGAGAAATCGAGCTTGATGAAAGCGGTAAAACCGAATATTCAATTTCCGAGACAACCTATACTGTAGACGGCGTGGAGTATACAATTCGTCAAACTACTGAAAAATCACTTAAAGACAATTTCTTGGCGCCACCGTCAAGTGAGCATATTCTTGGTACAGATAACGAAGGTTACGATATATTTGTACGCCTTATGTACGGCGGTCGTATTTCGCTTATAGTAAGTTTTATTGCGGTATTTCTTATCACAATACTCGGTGTTATTTTAGGCGGTATATCGGGTTATTTTGGTGGCGCTATCGATAATATCATAATGCGTTTGTGCGACATACTTATATGTTTGCCCGGTATTCCTATTTTGCTTATTATAAGCACAATACTTGACGCTTCGGGTATTGACGCAAAATATCGTATATATCTGCTTATGATTTATCTTACGTTTATTTCATGGCCTGGCACCGCTCGACTTGTTCGCGGTCAAATTCTTTCACTTCGTGAACAGGAATATATGGTTGCAGCCGAGGCAATGGGATTTTCTACTTCAAGAAAAATCTTTAAGCACTTGGTACCAAACGTTATGCCACAACTTATTGTTCAGATGAGTCTTAGTCTTGGTAGTATGATTCTTTATGAGGCAACGTTATCATACCTTAATCTTGGTGTTAAGGCACCGTATGCCGCATGGGGCACAATGATTAATATTATTTCAACCAATCAAAACATACTGCAAAATCATCTTAACGTATGGGTGCCTGCAGGCATATGTATTGTTATTGCTGTTCTTGGTTTTAACTTTATTGGTGACGGTTTGCGCGATGCGCTTGACCCCAAAGCAAGGAGGTAGTTAGTATGGCTAAAACAAATAAAAACTACCTTTCCGGTAAAGAAATTCGCGCTATAACACGCGAGAACAAAAAGATTATGAAACGCCTTGAGGCAGAAAAATACCGCAAGGCAGATGAGTCAGAGTATCTGACTAATATGAAAGATGATAACAATATACTTGAAATTGACGAGCTTAATACCTACTTTTTTACAGAACAGGGCGTTGTAAAGGCAGTAAACGGCGTTTCGTTTGACGTGCCAATTAATGCTACCGTTGGTGTTGTTGGTGAGTCGGGATGTGGTAAATCGGTTACAAGTATGTCTGTTATGCGCCTTTTACAAGGTCCTACAGGCCAAATTTATTCGGGTTCTATAAGATTTAAGTCTAAAGATAAAAAAGGCGAGGAGAAGGTTTACGACATCGCTAAGATGCCTATTGCCGATATTCACAAAATTCGTGGTAATCAAATTGCAATGATTTTCCAAGAACCAATGACTTCGCTTAACCCTGTTTTTACAATTGGACAGCAACTTGATGAGGTTACCTTTATTCATAATCCAAAGGCAACCAAGCAAGACGCAAAGAACAAATCTATCGAAATGTTAAATCTTGTTGGCATTGCAATGCCTGAACGCGTTTATAACGCTTTTCCGCACGAATTATCGGGTGGTATGCGTCAGCGTGTTATGATTTCAATGGCGCTTGCAAGCGACCCACGTCTTATTATTGCCGACGAGCCAACTACTGCGCTCGACGTTACAATTCAAGCGCAAATTCTTGATTTGTTGCGCGACCTTAAAGATAAGATTGACGGTTCGATTATGCTTATTACACATGACCTTGGTATTATTGCCGAGATGGCAGATTACGTTGTTGTTATGTATGCGGGTAAGGTAATAGAAAAGGGAACAGTAGAAGAAATTTTCCACAATCCTATGCATCCGTACACTATCGGTCTTCAAAAGTCTAAACCGACTCTTAATTCCGACAGTGATACGCTTTATAACATCCCTGGTAACGTACCAAACCCAATTAATATGCCAACGCATTGTTATTTTAAGGAAAGATGTGATAAATGCATTGCTAAGTGTTCGGGTGATTACCCCGAATTAATTCAGGTTAGTCCTACACACTATGTTGCGTGTCATTTGTATGGAGAGGAGAACAACAATGGCTGATGAAAAGTTAACTCAACAAGTTGATCAGGAAGCCATTTTAGAAGTTCGTAATCTTCGTAAATGTTTTCCAATTAAAAAGACAATGACCGGTAAAGTGACACAAGAACTTATCGCTGTAGATAACGTTTCCTTTAAACTTATGCCGGGCGAAACACTTGGTATTGTTGGTGAATCAGGTTGCGGTAAAACAACCTTGGGTAGAACAATTTTAAAACTTCACGAATCAAACGGTGGACAAATATTCTTTGACGGACAGGATATTACCAATCTAAAATCATCTCAAATGCGTGAAATTCGCAAAAAGATGCAGATTATTTTCCAAGACCCGTATTCATCTTTACCACCGCGTAGTACAGTTGGCGGTATTTTGTCCGAGCCGGTTGAAGTACATAAAATTGTACCAAAAAGTGAGATTAAAGACTATGTTTTAGACCTTATGGATAAGTGTGGTCTTCGTGATTACTATTACGAAAGATATCCGCACGAATTCTCGGGCGGTCAAAGACAGCGTATTTGTATTGCGCGTGCGTTGTCGGTTAATCCAAAACTTGTTATTTGTGACGAACCTGTATCTGCGCTTGACGTATCTATACAGGCGCAAATAATCAATCTGCTTAAAAAATTACAACAAGAAATGAACCTTACATACCTATTTATTTCACACGACTTATCGGTTGTTAAGTTTATATCCGATAAAATTGGTGTTATGTATTTGGGTTCTATGGTTGAATTTGGTACTAAAGAAGACATTTTTGCTAATCCTTTACATCCGTATACTCAGGCATTGTTTTCGGCAATTCCGCAACCTGACCCCGATCTAAAGATGAATCGTATTATTCTTAAAGGTGATATTCCGTCTCCTGCCAACCCACCAAAGGGTTGCCGTTTCCACACTCGTTGTCCAAAGGCAATGGATATATGCAGCGAAATAACTCCCGAATATCGCGATTTTGGTAATGGTCATTGCGCGGCTTGTCATCTGCTTAACGAGGAATAATACCTATGAGTAAAAAGGCAAAAAAAGAAAAGATAACCTATATCGATGATGGCAGAACAATTGCCGATATGTCAAACCTACCACCACGCGCCGCGTGGGCACGAAGGGGAACAACGTCAAGTTTTAAAGATATTTGGCGTACCTATTGGATGGCAACTAAAATGATGATTAGGCCAACACTTTTGGCAATTGTTTTCATCTCGGTTATCTATCTTATAGTTATGATTATTTTCTTGGTTATGAAATAAAATATATTAAAACTATTTCGATTTTTGTTATATTTTGTTGCAATATAATTTATTTTGTGTTATAATCAAATAAAATTTTTAGGAGGTTACATATTATGGTATGTAGTAAATGTGGTTTTATTGTTAACGAAGGCGAATTTTGCCCAAACTGTGGTACTCTTGTTCAGGCAGATGTTACT
>JAFYQN010000087.1 GCA_017559885.1 Clostridia bacterium | reverse complement strand
GTTGCCGTACCCGTAAGACTATCAATTAACAAAATTGGTGAAGCGCCAATTGTTGCGGCAAGAACTCGACCAAAATTTATAGGTGGCGAAAGAGCGCATTACCAAGAAAATTTAAAATAAAAGCAAAAACCCACATAACTCTTTGTTATGTGGGTTTTATTTATTCGCTTATTTCATTTTCAATAGATTTTAGTTGCAACTTTTTTATACACGCTTTACAAACTATTTGACCTTCAAACTCTATGCAATCATTTTCGGCATTACAAAAAATGCAGGTGGGTTTGTGTTTTTTTAACACGATACAATCGTCTTGCATATAGATTTCAAACTCGTCTACGCCTTCACGCATATCAAGAAATTTACGAATTTCTTTAGGTATTACTACCCTACCCATATTGTCAAGACCGCGTACAATTCCGGTTTCTTTCATAAATAAAATCTCCTACTCAATAGTCCAATCAATTGGTGTTTGACCGCTTGAAAGTAAAATTTCATTAGCTTTAGAAAAGTGTTTACATCCAAAAAATCCGTTATAAGCCGAAAGCGGACTTGGGTGCACAGTAATTAGTTTTTTATGTATTGGATTTTTGATAATCTCGGCTTTTTTACGAGCGTTAGCGCCCCAAAGCAAGAACACCACAGGTGTTTGCTTTTTGTCAAGTTCGGCAATAACGCGGTCGGTAAATTGCTCCCAACCCGTCCCTTTATGACTGTTAGGACTTGCCTCGCGAACGGTTAGCACGTTGTTAAGCATTAGCACACCTTGACGCGCCCAAGAAGTGAGTTCGCCGTGACTTGGTATGGTAAAACCAACGTCATCGTGAAGTTCTTTATAAATGTTTTTAAGTGATGGTGGCGGTTCTACACCCTTTAAAACCGAAAAGCAAAGTCCGTGCGCCTGCGACGGTCCGTGATATGGGTCCTGCCCTATTATTACCACCTTTGTATCGGCATACGAGGTATACTTAAGAGCGTTAAAAATATCGTGCATATTGGGGTATATTGTTTTGGTGGAATATTCACTCTTTAAAAAACCACGCAAATTTTTATAATAAGGTTTTTCCCACTCGTCAGCAAGGATATTATCCCAATCGTTACCTATGTTTACCATATATTTACACCTTAAATAATGTCGTATACTTCTACAATACCGCTTGAGTGGTAAAGAGAAGGTGTTATCATAATAGAATAACCGCGACCGTTATCACTTGTCCACTCTACCGAGTGTTTGCGTGGCACTGCGCAACAACCAAGAAGCATCATTATAGCTCCGCCGTGCATAATAACGCCTGCGCTTGTAACGTCCGCCTGCATCATATCGCGCACTATCATATTAAGTCCGAGCGCTTGACGACGCACAAAATTTTGTGTTGTCTCGCCGCCGTTTGGCGCATCTAACTTACCACTGGTCCAATCATGATATTCAGGCATAAGTTCAAGTTGCTCGGCAGTTTTACCCTCAAACTCGCCAAAATCATATTCGGTAAGTTCGTCAATAACGTGTGCCTCAAAACCTGGATAAAGTATATTTGCGCTTTGCTTACATCTTAGCATAGGACTTGTATAAAGACGCTCTATATCGGGGTATTCTATCGCCTCACGCATTTGCTGTAACTCGCGTACACCTTCGGGAGAAAGCGGTAAATCGGTGCGATTGCCGATGTACATACCTGCAGTATTAGCATCGGTTGCGCCGTGACGAATTAAATGTATCTTAAATGTTTTCATTTTCTAACAACTCCGTAATAATGCTGTTTGAAATTAACATACCGCTATCGGTAAGCGATATGTGTGGCAAATTTGCCTTTATATAACCTGCTTTTTCGAGTAGGTTTGTTTTCTTTTTTATATCTTCGGGTATTTCACCGTAGATTTGTGATAAATCCACACCCTGTGCCAGTCGCAATCCTAACATTAGTTGTTCGGATTTTCCCCCTGATTCGCCGTCATCTATAACCTGTGCCGTTTTAATAAACCCTTGCAAATCGCGCGGATAATAAAAACGCTTGCCGTCAAGACACGAGTGCGCCGCAGGACCAATTCCTAAATAGTCCTCGCCTATCCAGTATTTTAAATTGTGTCGACTTGAATTTTCGCCCTTGGCAAAATTGGATATCTCATAATGATTATACCCGTTTTCTGCGAGCAGTTTACACATATAAAGATATTGCTCGGCTGTGGCATCATCATCGGGTAAATTTAGAGTATCGTATTTTTTATAAAACGCCGTGTTTTGCTCAATCTTTAAAATATAAGCCGATATATGCTCGGCATCTAAAGTTAGCATAAAATCTATATCATTTTTTAGCGTTTGCAAATTACTATTTGGCAAAGCAATCATTAGGTCAACCGATATATTGTTAAATCCTAATTGTCTTGCCTTTTTTATGGTAGCAACCGCATCGTTTGCGGTATGATTTCTGCCTAAAATTTTAAGCGTATCATCCGACCCCGACTGCACGCCAATAGAAAGGCGGTTTGCGCCTGCTTGTTTTGCCCAAGACAAAAAATCATTGCTAGAACTCGGGTTTGCCTCTACAGTTATTTCTGCATTTTCTAAAACGCAAAAGTTAGCTTTTATGCATTCTACCAAATCGACAATTTTTTTGCCAAGTAGTGACGGTGTGCCGCCACCTATATAAATAGTATCAATGGGGCGGTGTGTTTTGCCGCCCCATTTTTTTATTTCACCTTTAAGCGCGGATAAATAAACACTTAACGTGTCCTTATTATAAAACGCGGAATAAAAGTCGCAATAATTACATTTTCTTTCACAAAAAGGTATGTGAATATATAGTCCTAAACTATTAGTCAAGGATTTCACCTATGCAGCTACCTGGTACGCAAGCAGCGTTTGCTTCGTCGGTGTCGATGTGCATAGCAAGAGCATAACTGTCGTTAACACGCGCGATAACGTCACCAAAAACAAGCGCTCTGCCCTCGGTAGGAATCTTAACGTTTACAATTTGCTTATCAACGATGCCATATTTTTCGCCATCAGCGCAAGTCATATGTATATGACGCTTTGCAGCGATAACGCCTTCGGTAAGTTCAACTTCGCCGCAAGGACCAACGAGTTTGCATGCGCCACTGCCTGCAACGTCGCCTGACTCACGAATTGGAGCTACAACACCGATTGTACGAGCGTCGGTAAGAGAAAGTTCAACTTGGTCTGCAGGACGGCAAGGACCAAGGATTGATGCTTTAAGACTACCTTTAGGACCTACAACAGTTACCTTTTCTTCGCAAGCAAATTGACCTGGTTGTGAAAGGTCTTTTTTGTTTGTAAGGGTGTGACCTGCGCCAAAGAGTGTTTCAAGTGTTTCCTTTGTTACGTGTACGTGACGCGCTGAAATTTCAACTAATACTTCCTTTTTCATAATTAAATCTCCTTTATTTTTTAAGTAGAGTTATTCTACCATAATTTGACATATTTTGCAATATAAAATTTATACTTTCATACGTAGCATTGACCCCGATTTAATCTCGCGGTCAAATGGTATTTTTATTTTCATCATGGGTTGATATGCGCTTTCTATCTGTTTACCCTTTTCGTCATACAAAACGGTAGTATCCACATTAAATGGTATACTGCCTGCTTCAAGACAGTCAAGCGTAGTACCGCTTAAAAATTTATTTTTAAGGGTTGCTATAATGCATCCGTCCTCGTATCCGTCAACAACAGCGGCGATAGCGTAGTCACGTATATAACCTGCGTTTTCGTATGTTTGCGCGTTTTCGGGGCGACCAAAGTAAAAACCTGTAGAGTAGGTACGATGACTCATTTTATTAAGTTCTTCGCTTACCCACTCGGGTAATGTCCAATCGCCGTCGCAATTAAGTAGACTATCTACCGCGCCGCGATAGGCGTTTGCAGTAACGGCTACGTAATACTCGGTTTTTGCTCTACCTTCTATCTTAATACTTGACACACCTGCCGCTAACATCTTGTCAATATGAGGCGCCATACACATATCGTTAGCATTAAGTATATAGGTGCCCTTTTCGGTCTCGGTAATGTCAAAATACTGCCCTGGTCGCTTTTCTTCCATTAAGCTATAGCTCCAACGGCAAGGTTGCGCGCAGTCGCCACGGTTGGCGTCGCGACCTGTCATATAACTTGAAAGCAAGCATCTTGCCGAAAATGACACACACATAGCGCCGTGGGCAAATGCCTCAATTTCAAGTTCGGGTGGAGTATTTGCTCGAATTTTTGCAATCTCATCAAGTGATAATTCACGCGCCAAAACAACGCGCTTTGCGCCCATTTCATAGAACGCGTTAGCCGTTGCGCTATTTACAATGCCCGACTGCACCGATACGTGAAGTTCACAGTTTGGTGCGTACTGCTTTACCATACCAATAGTACCAAGGTCAGAGGCAATAATTGCATCCGCGCCGATTTGGTTAAGATAACTTAAATATTCGGGCAAGCGAACTATTTCGTCTTCGTGCGGAATGGTATTACAGGTTATGTGCACCTTAACTCCGTGCGCGTGGGCGTACTCAATACCTTCTTTCAAATCATCAAGATTAAAGTTTGCGCTTGCTGTGCGCATACCAAACTCTTCGCCTGCAATATAAACGGCATCCGCGCCAAAATCTACCGCGGTTTTTAATCTTGTTAAATCACCTGCAGGGCAAAGCAGTTCCAACGCGGGTTTTTTATTAGTCAAAGTACTCATATATCCAATTTCCACCCTGTTGAAGTTTTGCTATAGTGGCATCTTGCTCCGCCATAGTCTTGTGATAATAGAAATTACCCTTACTATCGGTAACAAAGTAAAAATATCCGTCTTTTTCAGCAGGATAAAGCGCCGCTTTTATAGCGTCGATACCGGGTGAACAAAGAGGTCCTGGTGGCAAACCATTAACGTTATAGGTGTTGTATCTACCGTCGTCCTTTTTAAAGGAATCACCGTAATAACAGGTTGGACTTGAACCCAAGGTTGCAAAACTGTCACTGTTAAGTCGGTTATAGAAAATTGCCGCAACATTTGCCATTTCCTCGTTGTTTTGACCTGACTCCATCTGAATAATGGATGCCATTGTCAAAATTTCGTTCATACTGTAACCCATCTCTTCGGCGCGCTTATACATATCATTGGTTATTTTGTTTTCGGTTTGAGCAATCATCTTTTCAATAACCATTTTGGCGCATTCCTTTGAATCGTAAGCATAAAATTCATAGGTATCGGGGAAAAGATATCCTTCAAGTGAGTAATAGGTTTTACCTACGTTGCAGTTTTCGAGCAATTTGGTATCAAACTCAATCTCGCCCAAAGCGTAAATGAAATCTTCTCTTGAACACACGCCTGCTTCTTCAAGTATGGTCGTAATGCCTTTAACTACAACATCTTCACCATTAACGTTTTTGGTATAATCGTTAATACCCGTACCCTCAGGTATTACAACCTTAACGCTTTCGGCCTTGGCGCCGTCGTAAATAAGCATATTGGCAATTTCGCTATATCCTGCCTCGGTATTAAAGGTGTAAAGACCGTATTTGTACTGACTGTCATAACCCTTTAATCTTGAGTACAGTTTAAAAAGAATAGGCATTTTAACCGCGCCTACTTCTTCCAACTCGTCGGCAATAGTGGTAGTAGACGAGCCCATTGGTATATCCATTTGGACAACCTCACCCCTACCAAAACCAATGCCTAAAAAGTCGGTCACGGCAAAAATGCAAACCGATGCTATGCCGATTGATACTATCAAAAGACACAACAACCAAATTGCAATTTTAACTATTGCCGATACGTTGGCGCGTTTTTTACGAGTTTTTACCTTGGTTTCTTGTACGTTGAAACCTTTTCCGATTACAAAATCATCTCTTGTATCAAATTTTTTATTTTGCATAACTACCTCTTACACACTATAGCGCATCTGTCGCGCTATTTTTTTAGCAAGTTCTTCATTTTCACTTACTGCCTCTAAATAAGCAAGAGCAAAATCCATTGCTCCCCCTGCGCCCCAACCTGTAACAATGTTACCGTCACGCACAGCAGGTCGGTCAAGCACGTGAGCGCCTGTAAGTTCCTTTTCAAATCCTGTGTAACAAGCGGCGTTTTTGCCACGCAACAATCCTTTATGACCTAAAATCATTGGAGCCGCGCATATAGCGCCGATTATTTTATTGTTTTCTACGGCATAATCGATAAACTTTTGTACGGTTTGGTCGGCTTCAAGGTTTGTGGTTCCGGGCATTCCACCAGGTAAAATGATGCCGTCAAGTTCGTTGAACGTTGCTTCGCTTATCGTTATATCACAATTAACAGAAATACCGTGCGAACCGCTCACTCTTTTACCTGTAACACCGACTGTTTTTACCTCAACACCTGCGCGACGCAATACGTCAACAGGAGCCAATGCCTCAAGTTCCTCGAAACCTTTTGCTAAAAATACGTATACCATTTATATCACCTTAAGTGTTTCTTTTAATATATCGTTTGCTATGTCAGCTATTGGGCGAGGTTCGCCGTCTTTAGCACAAGGAATGATTGTCCAACCCGAATAACGCGCCGTAAACATAGCCGCTTTTCGACACTGTTCAAGATATGCGGTATCGCTTTCGTGGATATCTTTTTTTGCCTCGTCGCCTTTATATCTGCCCGATAGCAGTTTTTGCGAAACCTCTATCGGCATATCCAAAAATATTACCTTGTCGGGTTTTGGAATACCCACCTTGTTATACTCAAGGTCGTAAAGCCAATCAAGAAAACCTTGCCACTCGCTTTCGTCCATTTTAGACGTTTGATGAACAGCGTTTGACGTGGTATATCTACCCGAAACAATAACTCCACCGTCGTTGTAATATTCGCCCCAATTGGTCTTGTAAGAAGCAAATCGGTCAACCGCGTAAAACAGTGATGCCGCGTATGCGTTAACGTCGCCCGGCTTTTTACCAAACTCGCCGCCTAAGTACATTTTTACAAGCGCGCTTGAATTGCTATCATAATCGGGAAAAGATACGCTGCGACTGTTGACACCGTTATCAAGAAGATTTTTTGGCAAAAGGTCAAGTTGGGTTGATTTGCCGCAACCGTCAAGACCCTCAATTACAATAAGTTTACCCATTGTTGTTCATTTCCTCATAAAATTTCTTTATTTCTTTTGCCTTACCACAACTCATTTTACCCTCGGGACAAGGACCTTTAATACAAGGTGGTCCTGCTTTTTTAAACAATTCGGGAGCAACCTCTTTAACAAGTACCAACATCTGATTTGCCACGTCCTGAATTTCCCACTGGGCGCGATTGCAACAACGATGACGGAAAAAGTTATGTAATGAACGCGCATTCATTGTAACCACCATTTTGGTTTCGCATGCATTTGGAAGTACAAAACGAGCATCTTCAATCGCTTTTTTAGAAGCAAGTCTTGCCGCAGTTTTTTCATCTTTACCTTCGGCAATAAAGGTTTGTGTGTGCTTTTCGGTAAGAATTTCGGCAATTTTATCGTAAGATTCTTGCGCGAGGCGCATCGATTCTTCGTAGGCCTCAAGTGCCACAGGGTCGGCGGCTACTTCGGGTGGTGTTACAAACTCGAACGCGCCCTCTTTAACGTAGCGTTGACTCTTAACCGAGTATGATGCCATTCTATGACGGGTAATTTGCGCCAAAAACGCGCGTGATACACCCTCGATACCAAAGGTAAATGAAGCGTGCTCAATAGGACTTTCGTGACCGATTTCAGAAAGCATTTCAACAAAATCTGCCGCCTTCTCTTGAGTAAGACCATCGTATAAATCAAGTATGTTAGAAGAACTGTAACAAAGCTTTGCAGCCGAGGCAACAGTCTTTTCGGGGTTGGGTGTATGCGCAAGCAAAGTAACGGTTGGCATATTATGACATCTCCTGACAAAATTATATATTTATAGTTAAAATAATTATAACACAAGTAGCCAATAATAGCAAATATTTTTATTTTTTAAAAAAATGTAAAAAAATTTGTAAAAAAGTCTTTTTATGTAGAGCAAAATGTGTTACAATAGGTTTGTTAAAATTTCATTTATTCTTGCGGAGGGATTTTAAATGTCCAGTATCAACTTTAAACACACACCTTATGGCGACCTTGCAATCATCAGTATGCGCGGTTGCGAAGATATTTCATCACAGGTAGACTTCTACCTAAAACAGTGGCGGAATATTGAAGACGAAGAACAATCTTTTGTAATCGACGCTAACTGCCCACGTTTTGGCACGGGCGAAGCAAAGGCAGTTCTTCATCACTCTGCTCGCGGTCTTGACGCGTTCATCATCTGCGACTGCTTTAACTACAATGTTACATACAAAATGTATGGACAAACAGTTCCTATGAGTCCTGATGACCACTTCCAAGACCTAAAGCGTATTATTGCCGCTTTTGGTGGTAAAGCACGCCGTATTACAGTTATTATGCCAATGCTTTACGAAGGCAGACAACACCGCCGTACCGCGCGTGAATCTATGGACTGCGCAATGGCGCTTCAAGAACTCGTTTCTATGGGTGTTAAAAACATAATCACCTTTGATGCTCACGACCCACGCGTTAACAACGCTATTCCGCTTGACGGTTTTGATAACGTTCAAGCCGCTTACCAAATGATTAAGGCATTGCTCCGCAGTGTGCCTGACGTTAAACTTGACCGTGACCACACTATGATAGTATCTCCTGACGAAGGCGGTATGGGCAGATGTATCTACTACTCATCTGTTTTAGGTCTTGACCTTGGTATGTTCTACAAACGCCGTAACTACTCAATCGTTGTAAACGGTAAAAACCCAATCGAAGCTCACGAATTCCTTGGTAACGATATCGTTGGTAAAGACCTTATCCTCGTTGACGATATGATTTCAAGTGGCGAATCAATGCTTGACATCGCCGCAAAACTTAAAGAAAAGGGCGCAGGCAGAATATTTGTATTCTCTACCTTTGGTCTTTTTGTTGAAGGTCTTGAAAAATTTGACGAATATTATGAAAACGGTCTTATTGATAAGGTATTTACAACCAACCTTATCTACCAAACACCAGAACTTCTCTCTCGCGAGTGGTACTGTAGCGTAAATATGTCAAAATATATAGCGCTTATTGTTGACACACTTAACAACGATAACTCAATAAGCAAATTGCTTGACCCAGCCGACAAAATCAAGGCTGCCGTTGCAAAATACGACGCACAGAATAAATAATTGATTAACTTTTAATTTTAAAAACCTGCTGAATTTCAGCAGGTTTTTTGTTATTTATGGGTAAGATATTATTGGTGATTATATGAATATTAGAACCGACCTTGTTTTAGAAACCAGAAATGAACATACTAAAAAAATAAGCGGTGTAACAGAAAGCGAAAAAAACATTGGTAACGCAACTTTATATACAGTAAAAATTTTTGACAAAAGCGCATCGAAAAATTTGCAAAAACCACTTGGAACATATTGTACAATATCTTTCCCACGTCTTGATATTGTATGTGACACCAATAATATAGTAAACGCTACTGTTAATGCATTAAAAATTGTTTGTAACAGCAATATTAACAACACTCTTGTAGTGGGTCTTGGCAACACCGATATAACCCCCGACGCGCTTGGACCATTTGTAGCAGACCGAGTGCTTGCAACAAGGCATTTAAGTAGCACGCTAAAAAAAGATTTAGGACTCGACGGTCTTAAAAGCGTTTGTTGTTTGGCACCCAACGTGCTTGGTAAAACGGGCATTGAAAGTTACGACCTTATCGTTGCCGCCGCACAAAAGATAAAACCCGACGTCATTTTAGCAGTTGACGCTCTCGCCTGCCGCGACCCTGAGCGACTATGCCGCACAATACAAATAAGCGATAGCGGTATTTGCCCGGGCGCAGGCGTTAACAACGCGCGCAAGGAGTTAAGCAAAAACACCGTAGGTATTCCCGTAATCGCTATTGGCATACCCACGGTAATTGACGCTAACCACCTGTTTGAAACTCGAGAAAACATGATGGTAACACCAAAAGAGATTGACCTGCTTGTAGAAAAGGCGTCCGATATACTCTCACGCGCAATAAATATCTTTTTACAACCCGAACTTGATATCGCGATAATAGAAAGTTTAACATAAAGGTTATCACCTTCCTCTGACGAGGGAGGCGATATATAATTTTAAAAATTACGGCATTTTATCTATCTCAATTTTTACAAACTCTAAAACTTGTTTAAAACGCTCTGCGTCACACCAAACCTCACCATCATACTCTACAACTATTGGAACGCCGACATTATTCCAAGTAGAAATGGTTTCAATCATTTGTTGTTTTGTAAGACCTGCGGCGATATAGTCCTCTGCAGTATGCGAGCATATCCAAAGCGGTGTATAGATTTTTCCGTTTGCAAATGCGGTATATCTGCTACGGCATTTTTGGTCACGCAATTCGCGATCTTCTAAAAAGATTAAATCAACCTCTTCTTGTGTAAGATACCAATATCTTTCATACGCCTCAAAACTATCATCAATTGGAGTATTTCCTATATAATAAGGGCTAGAATAATATCTACCATCAACAATTAAACCCTGCTCTTGAATCACTGTTACAAACTGCTCTTTGTTAATACCGAACTCATCAATTGCTCCTATAATTCCAACATTTTCAATACGTGTGTAGGTTTCCTTGTTCGCTAACCAAAATTGATTATACCAGCTATCCGATGGTTCTTTACCGACTATTAAGTCTATATAACTCTTACTTTCCTCATTGTACTTAAACTCATATACCGCATCGTACCACCAACCCTCAGCGCCGCCAATTTCGGTTGGTATATCCTTCGCGGATTGCTCAATAGGTGATTTGCTGTCGGTGGGTTCAGATACCACTTCATTTTGAGTATCATTATTACTCTCATTCTTTTGACTTGATACTGTACTTTCGCTTGGTGTGTCTATTGGCGGTGTTTTATATAAATCAAATTGCCAAGCAGTAGCGCAAATAATGAGTATTAAACAAAAAGAGATTGATGTAACTATAATTCTTTTTGTCTTTATTTTTCTTTGTTTAACGTATTCGTCCCTACGTTTAAAAAGGGACTCAGTTATTTCCTTATAGTTTTTCATAAACAAATCCCTCACTTTCTAATTTTTTCTTAAGCGATACCTTTGCCCGATATATTAAATTTTCTATTTGGCGCTTGCTTTTTTTCATTACTGCCGCCGCCTGTGTGTTGGTAAAATCTTCAAAATACACTAAAAACAGCACCTGACGGTATTCGGGCGAAAGACTTTTCATAGCATTATATAGGTCTACTTTTTGCTCTTTTATCAAATATACTCTTTCAACAGTCAATTCTTCAATCAATTGATTTTCATAATCGTTAATAGAGAGAGTTGTATTTTTTTGACACTTAAGATAATCAAGCGCTATATTGCGCGCAATAGCGTAAAGCCAAGTTTTAAAAGAACTTTTACCGTTAAATTTTGGTTTACGGACTATGAGTTTAAAAAATGTTTCCTCCATAAGTTCTTCTGCAACAAAAATATTACCGACATAGCCGTTAAGGTAAAGGGTAAGACAGTCTTTATATTCCTTTACAATTTGTGCAAAGCTTTGGTCGTCGCCGTCAAGAAAACGACGATAATTTGCGGTACCGTTATCCATTTCTCTCCCCCTTCCATTTATTAGACGATTAAGTCTTAAAAATCTCTCATATATTT
>JAFYQN010000086.1 GCA_017559885.1 Clostridia bacterium | reverse complement strand
TTGTTTTGCGTAACTTAACGCGTTACCAATTACGTCGCTACCCGTTGCATTCCAGTTATAAAAGTTATAATAACCCTCGTAACCGGGATACGTACCTGACGTAACCGAACTGCCGTTTGCGCCGACTTCTACTATTATCGCGGCGGCTAAAACGTAAGGACTTACACCTGATGTTTCTGCGGCTAACATAATATCGTCTATATAAGCATCGCGGTCGTTGTTATATCCGTTTGCTAAAAACGTTCCGGATACAACAGTACGCAAACCCTCTTTATTTTGAATACTTTTATCATACGGTTGTTGTAAAAAAGCAAATATTGAACTATCGTTTAAATAGTTACGCGGATCAACAAAATATGCTATAGCGGCATAGGAGGCGTAGGTCCAGTTAGCATATTTTTCTACGTACGTTCCCGTAGCAGAATTTAACGCGCGACTGTCACGCCACTCGTTACCGCCGTAGGTAAGTTCAACAAGTTTTTTGTTTGCAGTGTAATCCGTCGATGTCGGATTATACTGCAAATCAACAGCTTCTTTAAAACTTAAATCTATATTGTCGGGAACAAATTTCCAGTTGGGGTATTTTGCGTGCAAACTACGCAAAGCGTCACGATAACTTTCGGGGAAATTAAGCAACGAATTCTCAAATTCCTGATCGTATACATATTCAGGTTTTAGTTCTACCTTTGTTTCATAAGCATAACCAGTATTTTCGTAAGACGATCCAAAATTTATTTTGAACCATTTGTCACCATCGCCGTCAAGCGCCTCCCCCAACACCATTATTTCGGTACCGTTTGAAAGAGTCGCGATATGTCGAGATTTATTTTTATCGGCGGCGTTGGCTTCGTGACCTGTTGTTCCTGCTAATGTATATATTTTTGCGGTGCCTGTTATTATACCCTTTACCGGATATGTAACTGCTTTAACCTTAAGGCAAGCAAAACAACCAAGCACTATAGCAACACACAAAAATGCGCTTGTATATTTTTTAATCCTTTTCATTTAGTATCCTTTCAAAAAAGTTTTGTCACTAAATAAGTATTTTACAATATTTCGACAATAAAATCAATGAATAAAAGTTTAATTTTTTATTAAGTCATAGGAACGATAAACGGGATGTCAAAATAATCGGTAAGGGATACCACCACGTTTGCCGCTATTGCCTCGATATTATCGCGTATCCAAACGGCATCTTCATAATTATCGTGATATGCAAATTCTATAAGAACGCCTGGCGCGCGTGTACGGCGTACTTCGCCTAATGACGTGGTAGGTATTGCGCGCACAAGGTTTGGCAAAGGATAAATAAGTTTAAGATTGTTGGCAATAATTTCGGCAGCGCGACCGCCGTTTATACTTGTCGGATAATAATAAACCTCAGTACCGCGTCTGCTACTGTCACCGCTTCCCGTTGCGTTAGAATGAAGTGCCAAATGCAAGTCATAGTTGCCCATATTTGACTCGGCGATTGAAGATGCCGCAGTCATATCGGGCGTATTGCGCGTAAAATTAATACCGCTTGCGTATAAATACGGTTCCATAGCATCGGCAATAAGATTCATATAGTACTCTTCGTTACCGCCTATTATATACGGATTAAACTCTTGCGTTGACGGACTTAAATAAATACTTGGCATAAAAAACTCCCCTTTGCAACATATTATGCAAAGGGGTATTTTTTTATGTTTATTACACCAAATTCTCATTTACTGCTTTTCTTACCACTGAGGAAAACCAACAGTAAAGCGCTTCGCCAAGTTCTTGGAAAATAGGGTCGCCGTCGTGCAAACACAACATTGCAAAGGTTTGACCTATACGACGCTCTACCTCACTACCGCGTCTAAATGCAAGGTAGTAAAAAGAGAATGCGCCTGTATCGGATGAGGTTTTATAAAGTTCGGCGCTATGTTTATTTAACGTATCAAGAAAACTCTTTTGGGCAATACCTACAAGAGTATCATCCGAGATATACTGTTCAAAACCTGCGGTTGCGGTAAAAGACAACAACAATCTTCTTTGAAGTATCATACCGTAATCACGAAATTCTTCGTCAACCTCAGTTTCGGCATCGCGTATAAAACTTTCCGCTACGATTTTGCCTATTTTTTTGGCGCCCTCAATTTGTTCAGAACTTACAGACGAATCCTGAACAGGTGTACTTTTATTGCGGTGCACGTCAACAGACGGCTTGTCACCCGCAATCTTTACGTCTAAATCATCTGTTAGCACTTTAAATCACCTTTTTCTTATTGTCCGTTTTTATAATCTTTTAATGCTTTTGCCAACTGTGCCGGACATGATGTATTTTTAAATCCGCATTTTATGTTTTCAAGTTTCACTATAACATCATCGATATTCATACCCTTTACCAATGCGGCAATACCTTTTAGATTACCGTTGCAACCGCCCATAAATGATACGTCAACAACAGTGTTGTCCTCTATCTCGATATCAATGCTACGTGAACAAACCCCATTTGTTTTATATGTGAATTTCATCTTAAATATTCCTTATCTGTCTTTAAACTTATTGCTTCTTACCGGATGACGAAGTTTGCGAAGGGCTTTTGCCTCTATTTGACGGATACGTTCACGTGTTACGTTAAACTCGGTACCTACTTCTTCAAGGGTGTGACATCTGCCGTCTTTAAGACCAAAACGAAGTCTTATAACTGCTTCTTCACGCGCAGAAAGTGTGCGAAGCACGGCATCGATATCCTAGTTAGTAATGGTTTTAAGAGCAGCGTCATCGGGTGCCAATGCGTCTTCGTCGCGTATGAAGTCCATAAGACGTGAATCTTCCTCAGGACCGATTGGTGTTTCCATCGAAACGGGTTCTTGCGCTACGCGCATAATTTCGCGAACACGCTCAACCGATAAATCCATCTTTTCGGCAATAAGTTCTTCACTTGGCTCATAACCGTTTTCGTGAAGAAGTTGACTTTGTACCTTTTTAAGTCTATTGATTGTTTCAACCATATGAACAGGTATACGAATTGTTCTTGCTTGGTCGGCAATAGCGCGTGTGATTGCCTGTCTTATCCACCAAGTAGCGTAGGTTGAGAACTTAAAGCCCTTTGTATGATCAAACTTGTCCACCGCTTTAATAAGACCAACGTTACCCTCTTGAATAAGGTCAAGAAAATACATACCGCGTCCAACGTATTTTTTAGCAATACTTACAACAAGACGAAGGTTTGCTTCGGTAAGACGTTTCTTTGCGTATTCGTCGCCTTCGGCAATTTTAACAGCCAAGGCAATTTCTTCTTCCGAACTAAGTAGCGGTACGCGACCGATTTCGCGCAAATATACCTTAACGGGATCGTCAAGCGACATATTTTCAAGAGCAACGTCATCATCAAGATTATCAAGGTCAACCTCTTCAAGTTTGAGTTCGTCCTCGGTAGGTTCATCGTCAAAATCGCGTTCTAATACGTCGGGATCGGAAAGCAAGCTTTCTTCATCTTCGGGCGCTGCTTCTATATCATCTAAAGAATTCCTTTTTTCGTCTTCTTCTAATAGAGCGTCCGCCTCACGTTCGAGTTCTTCAGCTGTTTTTTGTTCGTTTTTAATATCTGCCATTTTTATTTCCCCTTTTGTTTTGATTCAATAATTTTTTGTAAGTTTTGCGCCCACTCGTCTGCCGACATATTTTTTGTGTCGCCCGACTTTTTCTTTAATCCCTCATCTAATATTACCTTTATACTGTCTTTTAATACAATAAGGGCATTTTTGTCACCTTTTTCGCTATTTGCCAACGCGGAAAGGTAACCCATTTCGTTGGATGAGAGCATCTCACCAAAATATGAAAGGTCGGGATTTCTACCCGATGAGATACACTCGCACAACGCTTTATATATACGGCGATTTACCACAGTTATCATATTTTCGGGCAAAAGTCTTTCGGTTGCCGTATCATAAAAATCGGGATGTTGCCAAAGTATTGCAATAACCGTTTCTTCCGCCGCCGTAGCCGCAGGATACAACCTTTTTTCAGGATTAACATCGGCTCTATCAAACTTGGGTCGTACAATTTCATCAAACTCGCGTTTTTCGCGTTGTTTATGATTTCTGCGTCTTAGTTCGTTGACCTTATCTTGTAACGCGGTGCGAGAAACACCGTATTTTTCAGAAAGTCTGCCTATGTAAAGATCACGAGTCATTACATCGTTTGATTCGGCAATAATGTTTGCCGCCTTTGCTAAGTATTGCAGTTTTCCGTCATCAACGCTTACGTCAATACCCTCGACTGCGGTAAGTAATTTATATTCAATCTCACTTACAGCGCCCTCAAGTAGCGCTTTAAATCGGGCGGCGCCGTTTTTCTTTATATATTCATCTGGGTCTTTGCCGTCAGGCAGTAAAACCACCCTTACGTCAATTCCCGTATTACCAAGAATCTCCCCTGCTCGACGAGCCGCCTTTTGACCTGCTACGTCGCTATCCATTATAAGTACAATCTCTTTTGTGTAACGCGACAACAGTTTTGCCTGTTCATCGGTAAAAGAGGTTCCAAGCGCGGCAACGGCATTTTCGAAACCTGCTTGATGAAGTGAAATTACGTCCATATTTCCTTCAACCAAAATTACACGTTCATCACAGTGATTTTTGGCAAAGTTCATACCAAAAAGGTTTTCACTTTTTTTGTAAACAGGCGTATCGGACGTATTAACATACTTGCCGCCCATTTTATCTTCACCGGGCATTGCTCGTCCACTAAAACCGATTATCTTACCGCGAATATTAATTATAGGAAACATTACACGTTTTCTAAAACGGTCGTAATACGTACCACGTTGACTTTTACCAACAACATTTGCCTGAATCATATCGGGAATGGTGTAACCAAGCGATTTAAGATGTTTGATAAGATTATCCCATCCGTCAGGCGCAGCGCCCAAACCAAAATGCTTTATGGTAGATATAGATAATCCTCGTCCCGTTAGATAATCAAGCGCCCATTTGCCCTCGGGCGACATTAAATACGAGTGATAAAATCTTGCGGTCTCACGATTAATTTCATATATAGTGTTTTTTAGTTTTTGCATTGAGTCGTCGTAACCGTCTTGCGGTAGCGTTATACCGCTACGTTCCGCGAGCAGTTTTACCGCGTCAATGTAATCAAGGTTTTCTATCTGACGCACAAAACTGAAAACGTCGCCGCCAACACCACAACCAAAGCAGTAAAACGACCCGTTTTCGGGATATACGGTAAAGGAGGGTGTTTTTTCGTTATGAAACGGGCAAAGACCAACAAGGTTTTTACCGCGCCTTTTAAGATTTATATACGGCGCCATAACCGTTTCAATATCGTTTCGGTATTTTATTTCATTAATAATTTCCTCAGGTATTGCCATGAAACACTCTCCTTTCTGTTATAGTTAAATAATATCATATTGCGTGTACTAATTACGGTACATTAAACCTTCCACTCTTTTGGAATATAAATGTTTGAATAGGTCATAACGGCAAAATGGTCGGTCATACCGGCGATATAGTCCGCCGCGGCGCGTTCAATACCCTCGCGCTCGCGTATGACGTTGTATTCGTTGTCAAGTTTATCGGGATTTTTTATAAGGTATTCATAAATACCGCTTACAATTCCGTCGACCTTGGTTTCTTCGGCTTTTACAATTGGATTTCGGTAAACTGTATCAAACAAAAATTTATGTAGCGATTCATACGCCACGGCAGTTTGCTCATCCATTTTAACGTCTTGCATTTGGGTGTTATTTACCACCGATTTTACAAGCGTATCAATACGTTGACTTTTACTAAAGCCCAAAACCTGACGTATTTCAAGCGGAATATCATCTTCGCTTATAACGCCTGCCGAAACGGCATCGTCGATATCGTGATTTATGTAAGCAATTCTATCGCTAAAACGCACAATTTTGCCCTCGGGGGTACTCGCCCAATCACCACGCGTGTGGTGCAGTATACCGTCGATAACCTCTTGCGTTAGGTTAAGTCCCTTGCCTGCGCGTTCGATAACGCGACACACCCTTACGCTTTGTTCAAAGTGGGTAAACCCGTCGGGATATAACGAGTCAAGCGCGCGCTCGCCTGCGTGACCAAACGGCGTGTGCCCAAGGTCGTGCGCCAAGGCGATTGCCTCGGTCAAGTCCTCGTTAAAGCGCAACGCTCTTGCAATGGTACGCGCAATTTGCGATACCTCGAGCGTGTGAGTAAGACGTGTACGAAAGTGGTCGGATTCGGGGGACAAAAACACCTGCGTTTTGTGTTTTAAACGTCTAAACGCCTTGCAATGTATAATTCGGTCGCGGTCGCGTTGAAAATCGGTACGCAGTTCGCATTTTTCTTCATCATTTTCACGACCTAATGAATTAACGCTTAAAGTAGCGTATGGGGACAAAGTTTCTTTTTCAAGATTTTCGGTAATAATTCTTACATTATCCATTGTCTAACCCCCATAATTTTTGCTTCTATAATAATTATTATTAAAAAATATAAAAAATCCTCTTTTTTTACAATTTAAATGGAAAAAATAATTCTTTTTGTAGTTTTGCGGTAAGTTTTGATG
>JAFYQN010000085.1 GCA_017559885.1 Clostridia bacterium | reverse complement strand
TGGTACCCGAGAAATGTTGATTTTTTTGTAGTACCATTGCCACACTATCGCGAAGGGTTTTTATATCATAATCACGCACGTCAACTCCGCCAACCTTTATGCTACCCTCGGTAACATCGTAAAGACGAGGTATAAGTTGAACAAGAGATGATTTACTCGAACCCGTACCGCCGATAATTCCTACCGTCATACCCGATTTAATACTTAGGTTAATGTTTGACAATGCGCTCTTTTGGGCTTCTTTAGAGTACTTAAAGCTAACGTTATCAAATTCTATACAACCTGAAGCAACCTCGTAAATAGGGTTTTCGGGGTTAGAAAGTGTTGGTTGTTCGTCTAAAACCTCGCACACACGTTTCATTGATTCCATTGATATAGTAAGCATTACGTATATCATAGAAAGCATCATAAGTGACATAAGTATTTGCATACCATAGGTAAGCATTGCCGAAATTTGACCAATATTAATGGTTTCGCCAAAACTTGTTATGGTAAGTTTTGAACCGACAATCAGTACAAATATCATATTAAAATACATACAAAGTTGCATTACAGGACCGTTAAACGCAACTATGCGCTCGGCTTTGGTAAAATCTTTATATATATTTTCGGCAGCTGCAGTGAATTTTTTAGTTTCGTATTTTTCGCGTGAAAACCCCTTTACAACACGCATAGCGCGAACGTTTTCTTCGATTGATTCGTTGAGTTTATCATACTTTTTAAACACTCTTCTAAAAGCAGGCATTGCCAAACGAGCGATTAAAAATAGTCCAAAAATAAGAACAGGTACAACCACAACAAAGGTAGTAGCAAGAGATCCGCCCATAATATATGCCATAGTTACAGCAAAAGCAAACATAAGAGGACTACGAATTGCAGTACGTATAACCATCATATAAGACATCTGCACGTTTGTAACGTCGGTAGTAAGACGTGTTACAAGAGAAGATGTTGAAAATTTATCTATATTATGGAAAGAGAAATTTTGTATACGGGTAAATACGTCGTGACGTAAATTTTTTGCAAAACCTGCCGACGCTTTTGAACAGGTAAATGCTGCAAGACCACCGCAACAAAGCGATAATAACGCAAGACCAACCAAAAGTATACCCGTCTTTAAAATGTCTGTCATTTCAAGACCGGTTTGTTCGCTTGCGTTAATTTTATTTACAAGGTCGGCTGTAATAAACGGAATCAAGCACTCTATTACAACCTCGCCTACCATAAGCAACATTGTAATTATGCTTGGTATTTTATATTCTCGAATGCTTTTTGCTAATTTTCTAATCATTCTTCTACCTCCAAATTTGCCTTGATTTTATCCACAACGTTATAAAAGGTATCAAGTTCTTGTTGTGTTATTCCCTTTTTAAGCGTATTTTCAATCATTTCGATATTTTTAGTTGCTTTTTTATGCATTTCAATTGCCCTATCGGTAAGTACAATCTTTTTAAGACGCGCATCATAATGGACGCTTTCACGGGTAATAATACCGTTTTTTTCCATAAGTTTTAACATATTTGTAGCGGTCGAACGACGAATAGAAAAACGAGCTTCAAAATCACGCTGAAAAATGTCTTTATCTCTGTTTTCATAAAAATAACGTATTGCCCAACCGTGAACACCTGTAGATTCATTAAATTCTATTGGTTTTGTGCTTTGAACGTATCGTTTAACGTAATTATTTAACGTTCTGATTTCAAAACCAAGATGACGTTCCTTTTGCATAAGACACCGCCTTTAAATATTGTTAGCAAACTAACATTTATTATAATACTTATTAATATTAATGTCAACCAATAACAATGAATTTTTTGTAAAAAATAAGGCACGTTTTAACGTGCCTTTTACTTTATACTATTTGCGCTAAAACGCTTTCAAAATACTCTTTTGTCACCGCGGAAATTTGATCGATTTTTGCGCATTTTACGTCAAAAGAATCGTCGCTTTCGGTAACTGATAGTATTTCGGCCTTTGCAACTTCGGTTTTGCCTAAGATAAGATTTACAAGTTCTTTATGACTGTCGTCGCCGCCAATGGTCAATTTATTACTGTACTCGGCGGCAGAGATTACAATCTTACCAATAACCTGAGCGCCGTATTCCATATCGGGTTTAAGTGTTGCGCCCATTATAACCTTTTCTTCAAGTCGACGCATTGGTTCGGTAGGTGTAACCTCCTCTTTGGTTTCGTTTGCCTTATCAAGTTGTTCCCTTAAAGATTTGATTTCATCGGCATTTTTGCTCAATAATCTTTTTAGTTCGTTTAACTCTCGTTGAGTTTTTTGCAAATCCTCAAACAAAGCCATATTTTGCTCTATTAACTTGCTTTTACGCATTAATTTCACCCGACCTATTTTTTAACTTGTATATCATCATTATTAGCGTTATCGCAATAATACTGCCTGCAGTATCTATAAAAACATCGCCAAATCTACACGCTCTACCAGGTACAAAAAACTGATGTATTTCATCACTTGCGGCATATATTACACAAAACATCACCGATAGCAAAAACTTTAACTTGTAATTAATTTTACTAAAAGTTAGCGTCGTAAGCGATACTAACGCGCCAAGAATAAAATATTCTGAAAAATGTGCAGTTTTGCGCACTATTAAGGTTATGACGCTTGTTATATCGGCTTGTTGTTGTAGCGATAATGTATCAAAATTGCGGCAGATTGCCGCAATTATACTTGAAACAATACCGCCGCTAAGTTGAGATGATTGTTCTGCCGGTTGAGCAGACATTACAAAAATTACCAACATCCATAAAGCAAGCAATAGAATAAAAACTACCCTTGCCTTTTTTGCATTTTTCATATTAGAAGAACAATGGATATGGGTTAATCCATTTGCCGTTTCTTAAGATACCTAAATGCAAGTGATAACCTGTCGACCAACCCGTTGTACCAACGTAACCTAATACTTGACCCTGTTTAACGTACTGTCCGTTTGAAACAATAATTTTGGACGCATGCGCATAGTACGCAACGTAGTTTGCAGACGAGCCGTTAATATTAAGTGTACCGTGGTTTACCGTACAGTAGTTGCCGTAACCGTTACCACAACAGTTGCCCGACTTTTTATAGTTGTGAGAACAACCGTTGTACGCAAGTGTTACGTATCCGTCGGCAATGGCGCGTATCGGTTGACCCGATATACCGCCGCCGGCAATGTCAATACCGTTATGGTTTGTACCCCAACGAGGACCGAAGTGTGAAGAAACGTACATAAAACCGCTAACAGGCCATTGAAGTCCTGTATTGCCATTTATAAAGCTTTTATAGTCAGTAGATGCGATGTCATCTTCTAATTTCTTTTGTAGTTTTCTTACTTCGGCATTAATAGCGTTAAGATCTTTTTGTTGCTCGTTTTGCTCGCCTGCAATCTTGTTGTAGATTGCTGCGGCTTCTGCCTCTTGAGCTTCAAGTTCTGACTGTTGCTTGTCGATGTCAGCTCTTATTGATACCTGAGATTCTATAAGTTTTTCATTTTCGGCATTTTTTTCGTTTAATACTTCGATTTCACTTTTAAGACCGTCAATAAGTTTTTTA
>JAFYQN010000084.1 GCA_017559885.1 Clostridia bacterium | reverse complement strand
GGTATGTTGTACACACTTATTCAGGTTATGAGAATAAGGTTGCAACCGACCTTGCCACTATGGTTGAAAGTCGCGGTATGCAGGATCTCATCCAGGATATCAAAATCCCGATGGAAACCGTTACCGAGATTAAAGACGACAAGGTTCGCGAGGTTGAAAGAAAAATTTTCCCCGGATACGTTTTAATTAAGATGATTGTTACCGACGACAGCTGGTATGTTGTAAGAAACATTCGCGGTTGTACAGGTTTTGTGGGTCCTGCGTCTAAGCCGGTTCCACTTACCGACGCTGAGGTTGCAGCATTGGGCGTTGAAAAGCACAGCGTTCAGGTTGGCTACAGTGAAGGTGACACCGTTAAGATTATCAACGGTCCGCTCGAAGGTTACAGCGGCGTTATCAAATCAATCGATTTGGCAAACAACAACGTATGCGTTGTACTTTCAATGTTCGGCAGAGAAACACCGGTTGAACTTGAACTCGACCAAATCTCTCTCGACAATTAAGTGTTAATACGCAGAAATGCTTATTAACTTCCGGCATACAGATTTTTTTGCGGTCAAGGTTAACCGTCCGTAAAAATGTGAGCATCTGTGTGTCACGGTGGGAGGAGCGCGTATATGAGCGTTCCGCCAAGTGTTACTTTAACTAAACACGGTTACCACGAATAATGGAGGTGCTATTTATGGCTCAGAAAATTACAGGTTATATTAAATTGCAGATTCCTGCAGGCAAAGCTACACCAGCTCCACCTGTTGGTCCTGCGCTCGGTCAGCATGGTGTTAACATCATGGAGTTTACCAAAGCATTCAACGAAAGAACTAAGAACGATGTAGGTATGATTATACCTGTTATCATCACTGTATACGCAGACCGTTCTTTCAGTTTTATTACAAAGACTCCACCTGCAGCAGTACTCATCAAGAAAGCATGTGGTATTGAAACTGCATCTGGTACACCTAATAAAACAAAGGTTGCTAAGATTACAAGCGAACAAGTAAGAAAAATCGCAGAAACTAAGATGCCCGACCTTAATGCAGCAAGCATTGAAGCCGCAATGAGCATGATTGCCGGTACAGCTCGCAGCATGGGCGTTGAAGTTGTAGATTAATGAGGTAAACGACTATGAAACACGTAAAGAAATACAACGACAGCGCAAAGCTTATCGAAGCAGGTAAGTTTTACGATGTTGAAGAAGCAGTAGCAGTTGCTGTTAAAACAGCTTCTGCAAAATTTGATGAAACCGTTGAACTTCACGTTCGCCTCGGTGTTGACTCACGTCACGCTGACCAGCAGGTTAGAGGCGCAGTTGTTCTTCCAAACGGTACAGGTAAAACCGTAAGAACTCTCGTTCTTGCAAAAGCTGACAAAGCTGAAGCTGCTCTTGCAGCAGGCGCTGACTATGTTGGTGCTGAAGATATGGTAGAAAAAATCCAAAAAGAAAACTGGATGGATTTTGACGTAGTTATCGCTACACCCGATATGATGGGTATGGTTGGTCGTCTTGGTAAGGTTCTTGGTCCTCGCGGTCTTATGCCTTCACCAAAGGCAGGTACTGTTACTCCTGACGTTGCTAAGGCAGTTACCGAAGCAAAAGCAGGTAAGATTGAGTACCGTCTTGACAAAACCAACATCATCCACTGCCCAATCGGCAAAGTATCTTTTGGACCAGAAAAGCTTCAGGAAAACCTTGACGCTCTTATGGGCGCTATCATCAAGGCAAAACCTGCCGCTACAAAGGGTCAGTACGTAAAATCTTGCACAGTGGCTACTACAATGGGTCCTGGCGTTAAGATTAACGTTGCTCGTTTTGGCGCATAATTAAACTAAAAAGCCGTCCGAAAGGACGGCTTAATTTTTTAGCAATAAGGAAAATAAACAATAAATAGAAAAAAGACCGTTAGTTGCCTAACGGTCTTTAATATTATTGAACGGTTGTTTCTTCAATTCCAATTTGTTCTATATCTTCCGAGTCAGAGCTTATTTGTTCTTCGGTTGCATCATTGTTTGTTACCTCATAACCTTTGTTTCGGCACATGAACAAGCAAATTGGCGCGGCAAACGGAACAAGCAAATAAATTAAGAAATATGTAAGTGCTTTGTCTTGTACTGTAGATTCAAAAAGTTTAAATACGCACACAGTTACAATAGTGCTAAATGCGGAAGCGAAAACCACAACCAGTATGCATAGGGCGTATATAACAATCGCAAGCACTACAAGTATTATAGATAGTATTACTGCTGAGGATGGAACAAAAGCGCCTAAAAGTGCAATTGCAATCAAAACGGCATACATGCCAACAAAGGTCACTATGCTAAAGACTTCCAATGCTATTGACATAATTAATAGTATTTTGTCCCAACGGCGATTGATACCGTTGCGTTTGTCGTAATCTCTTACTATTGCGCCAAAAAGCCAGTTTGTAGCGTAGGGTATCCATGCAAGCCACGGATTTGCAATACCTCGGCGGCGGGCAATGGTCTGTAAAGAGATTGCCTGCATAACGTAGGCAAAAGCGGAATAGGCAATAAGCACAAGAAGTAATGAACCCCAAATTATAAGCGGGATAAGCGTAATCCATAGGTCGCTTGAAGTGCTACTGGTAGCTGGTAAGGTAGTGCCATAATCGTAATAAGTGCCATAATCGTAGTAATTATTCATAATAAAACCTCCTTATACAGTCAATATTAAAGTATGTTTTTGGGTTCTTCTACAACGTATGGGTAACCCTTGTTTCTACAAAGGAATAAGCAAAGTGGTTGAGCAATTGGCACGAACAATGATATCAAAAAATAAACTATTGCTTTACTTTGGGCGGTTGATTTAAAGATTTTGTATAAACATATATAATAAAGGACGGTATAAACAATTAAAAAAGCAAATGCTATTAATAATAACAAAAGTGCTATAAGCAGAGCACCCAAATCCGGGTCGGAAGAAAAACTCATACTACTTGAAAGACACTCGCCAACAATATAAAATCCACAATATAAAAAATAAAATGTTAGCAGTTTTCTTCCCCAACGGGAATCCTTACCGTTTTGACTGTCGTAGTCGCTTGCAATTTCACCAAACAACCACGTATTGCAAATAGGAATCCACGCAAGCCAAGGTTTTGAATAGTTGCGTCTACCTGATATTCTATGTAAAGACAGCGATGTGAAAACATAGGCATAAATACTATAAGCTATTAAAAACAACCAAGTAATAACTAATAATACTAATAAGATTATTGATAAGATGCCTATGCCCGAAAGACTGTTCATAGAGCCACCTATCGCATCGCTTACGCTATTTCCGTATGAAGGTGCATAAGCGCCCGAATCGTAAAAATTATTCATAATAAAACCTCCCCATAAATTAAATATATCATACTATTTTTTAAAAATCAATAAATTTATAAACCGCTTGTAAAGTGGGGTTAAATATGATATATTTATATAGTTGAAAAAAGGAGTGATATTATGGGCGGCGCTTTTAGTATAGCGTTTAGCAATGTTTTACTGACACTTTTATATATAATACCCGGCTTTTTATGCCGTAAAACCAAGGTTGCCAAGGCCGAGCACCTGTCAACCTTGTCGGCAATTCTTGTTTACGTTTGCTCGCCTTGTATGGTTGTAAACTCATTTATGAAAATAGACAGAAGTGTGCAAATGATAGGGCAGATATTGTTGTTCTTTTTGGTGTCTTTGGTTATTCAGACGGTGCTTACTTTTGTTTTGTACGGTATATTCCGTAAAAAGTTTCACGACGTAAAATACCGTATGCTTACCGTTAGTTTTGGTCTTGGCAACGCGGGATTTTTTGGCATACCGATAATCAACGCTCTAATACCCAATAGACCTGAGGTTGCTTGTTTTGCGTGCGTTTATATTGTGGGTATGAATATGCTCACCTTTACAATTGGCGCGTATTGTCTTACAGGCGACAAAAAGCGTATGACGCTTAAAAAGGCGTTTTTAAACCCACCGTTTATTAGTCTTTTGGTTGCGCTTTTATTGTACGCTTTAAATTTTCAAAGCGTTATGCCGAGTTTACTTGGAGAAGAAAATTTAATTGGCGACGCCCTTGAGTTGCTTAGCAAAACAACCACTCCGATTTGTATGATAATTTTAGGTATTAGACTTGCGTCGGTATCCTTTAAAAAACTGTTTACTCGTCTTTACGTTTATATTATTTGCGCTTGCAAATTGCTAATTTTTCCATTTGTGTGCTTGGCGATTGTTTATTTCTTGCCGTCAAATATATTTGGCGATGTGTTTAAAGCGGCAATGTTTATATTAGGCGGTACGCCCTGCGCGGCGGTAATGCTTAACATTGCCGAAATGTACGACGGCGAGACCGAGCTTGCCGCAAACTGCGTACTGCTTAGCACCTTGCTTTGTGTGTTTACAATCCCGTTTTTAAACGTGGTAACCGACGCGTTATTTAAATTTGTATAAAATAAAATCCTTGAACTTTTTGTTCAAGGATTTTGCTTTTTTATTTAAGCAGTCCGAGCGCCCAACTGAGTATTGTAAATTTGTCTTTAAATTCAAAAGATATAATTCCCATAACAAATACAAAAATTATAATAAGCGGTAAAACGTAGGTGAAATACGGTTTTAACCAACGCGCAACTTTTGGACCTTTGCCTGTATTGGCTTCACGTAGGAAATTATCAAATCCCCAACCTTTTTTGCTGGTGCAGAAAAGAATATAAATAAGCGAACCCAAAGGTAACATACAGTTGCTAACAATAAAATCTTCAAGGTCAAGTATTGCCGAATCGGAAGTAAAGGGATGAAAATCTTTTAAAACGTTGTATCCTAATGCGCAGGGTAGGGATAGTACAAGTATTGCCATGCAACAAATAACACAACCTTTTATACGGCTCCAACCTGTGAGTTCGCGTACACTGGCAAGTATGTTTTCAAACACGGCAAGCACGGTAG
>JAFYQN010000083.1 GCA_017559885.1 Clostridia bacterium | reverse complement strand
TCATATATTTTTTAAAATGTCAAGCATACTTTACATTTTAAAACAAAAAAACTCCCCGAAAAACTCGGGGAGTTCAAATTTAATAATTACTTATCTCTTTTCTTAAAACCGCGTCTTTCGCGATTGCCACCCTTGCGTGGAGCTTCTTCATCGGCATCGTCTTCAACAACTGCGCCGTTAACCTCTACAAGAGCGTCACGACGTGAAAGGTTAATTCTGCCTTGGTCGTCGATTTCGGTAACCTTAACGATTACTTGGTCGCCAACTGCAACAACGTCTTCAACCTTTTCTACACGCTTAACGTCAAGCTTAGAAATGTGAACAAGACCTTCCTTACCAGGAGCAATTTCAACAAACGCGCCAAATGTCATAAGACGGGTAACGCGACCTGAGTAAACTGCGCCGATTTCAGGATCGTTTGCAATAAGGTTTACGATATCAATAGCAGCCTGTGCCTTTTCAAGATCAATACCTGCTACATATACGTGACCATCTTCCTCGATATTGATGGTACATTCACACTGCTCTTGGATTGACTGAATAACCTTACCCTGCTTACCGATAACGTCGCCAATCTTGTCTGGGCTGATAACTGTTGTAAGCATCTTAGGAGCATACTGAGAAAGTTCCTTACGATATTCAGGAATGCACTTAAGCATCACATCGTCAAGGATGTGCATACGAGCCTTGTTGGTCTTTGCAAATGCTTCCTTAATGATTTCTGGTGTAAGACCATGTACCTTAAGGTCCATCTGGATAGCTGTGATACCCTTGTGAGTACCTGCTACCTTAAAGTCCATATCGCCGTAGAAGTCTTCAAGACCTTGGATGTCAACCATTGTCATAAAGTCGCCGTAAACGCCTTCGTCACCTGTGATAAGACCGCAAGAAATACCTGCTACAGGCGCCTTAATCGGAACACCTGCCGCCATAAGAGCGAGTGTTGAACCACAGATAGAACCCTGTGAAGTAGAACCGTTTGATGAAAGAACCTCACTTACTACACGGATAGCGTATGGGAATTCTTCAACAGAAGGAATTACAGGAAGGAGCGCGCGTTCAGCAAGCGCACCGTGACCGATTTCACGACGTCCTGGACCACGTGAAGGCTTGGTCTCACCAACAGAGTATGATGGGAAGTTGTAGTGGTGGATATAACGCTTGCTAACCTCTTCATCAAGGCCGTCAAGCTTTTGAGCCTCGCTTACAGGTGCGAGTGTTGCAATTGAGAGAACCTGTGTCTGACCACGGGTAAACATACCTGAGCCGTGAACACGTGGGAGAAGGTCAACCTGAGCGTCGAGAGGACGGATATCGTCAATACCACGACCGTCAACACGTTTGCCTTCATCTTTGAGCCAAGCGCGGACAACGTGCTTTTGAACAAGATACATAATCTCGTCAAGTTTTGCCTCGTTGCCTTCAAAGCGCTCGTCAAACTTAGCATGAACAGCATCATAAATTGGAAGAAGAGCTGCGTCACGAACGTTCTTATCGTCAGTATCAAGCGCTTTCTTAACATCTTCAATACAGAAAGCCTCAATCTCTGCCATAATTTCTGGATCTGGATCGCTTGATTCAAATGTAAATTTCTCTTTACCAATTTCAGCAACAATGCCGTTGATGAAATTAACGATTTCCTTGTTTACTTCGTGACCTGCCATAATGCAGTCAAACATAAGGTCATCAGGAATTTCGTTACCGCCTGCTTCGATCATAGCTACGAGGTCAGCAGTTGAAGATACGGTAAGGTTAAGTTCGGTAGCCGCGCGTTGCTCAAGTGTTGGGTTGATAATGATTTCGCCATCAATAAGACCAACGCTTGTAGAAGCGATTGGGCCATCCCATGGAATATCAGATACTGCGATAGCAGCTGATACACCGATAGCTGCGGTAATTTCAGGTGAGCAATCAGGGTCAACTGACATAACTGTTGCAACAACCGAACAGTCGTTTCTCATATCTTTTGGGAAAAGTGGACGGATAGGTCTGTCAATACAACGTGAAGAAAGGATTGCCTTTTCGCTTGCTTTACCCTCACGGCGTTGGAAAGAACCTGGAATACGACCTACTGCGTACATTTTTTCTTCAAAATCAACTGAAAGTGGGAAAAAGTCAACGCCCTCACGTGGTTTTGAAGATGCGGTTACGGTACAAAGAACGCTTGTATCGCCGTAACGAGCCATAAAAGCGGCATTTGCAAGACCTGCCATTTTACCTGTTTCAAGTGAAAATGGTCTGCCTGCAATGGTGGTTTCATAAACTTTAAAGTTTTCGAACATTGTTTTAATCTCCTTTTTTATTTTTTCTTTAATTTTTAGAGATTTCCGTTTAGCAATAAAATCAATACCCGTATGGTCGGATACTCATTTTACCGCTAAACAACAAAAATCTCTTAACAAAATCAAACCGAGCAAATAAATATTGCTCGGTTTGTTCGTTACATAATTACTTACGCAAGCCGAGTTTCTTAACGATAGCACGGTAGCGCTCGATGTCTTTCTTCTGAAGGTATGCAAGAAGGTTTCTTCTGTGACCTACCATCTTAAGAAGACCGCGACGTGAGTGGTGGTCCTTCTTGTGAGTATCAAGGTGAGCGTTGAGCTCGTTGATACGGAAAGTAAGAACTGCGATTTGTACTTCTGGAGAACCTGTGTCACCTTCGTGTACAGCGTACTCAGCCATAATCTGTTGCTTTTGTTCGTTAGTCATTCTTTTCACTCCTTTTTAAATTAAATTGTGCGCCCTGTTCCAAGCCCAAGGTCTTGAGTGTTCCAAATAATTGGCAGTCGCCAAAAGCATAGAACAAGGTACCTGACCATAGTCAGCCATAGCATTGTAACACAAAACTTTCAAAAAGTAAAGAGTTTTTTTATAATAGTTATTGTTTACGAAAAATTCATAATTTCAATTAATATTTGCAATAAAATGGTTTTAGTATTATAATAGTATTAACATTTAAATAAAATCTATGTTTTTAAAGGGTGATAACTTAAATGAACGAGTTTGAAAACAATAACCAAAACGATTCCCTGTCGGGTTTTGACAGTGTAGATGACAATCTATATAGTAAAAAATCGAAAGATATTATTCAAGACCCTGTCGCGCAAGACATTCCTCAATATACTGCGCCACCTACCTACACTACGCCAAACGTTAATACCAAACCTCAAAAGGATAAAAAGCGCAAGTCATCTCGTTCTTTTATTCCGTCTATTATTACAATACTTATTTCGGGTATATTGGCGATTGTAATTAGTGTAATAAGCGGTGTTACGGTTTTAGGTGTCGCTATTATCGTGACCTCAGACGACGAAACCACAACCCCACAACAAATAATTGATAAAATCGAATCAGAGACCGATTCCAATTCAACCAATGTAAACATAAATATAGATGAAACTGCATCATCTATCGCCGAAGCTGTGGCAACCAAGTGTTCTGATAGTGTTGTTGGCATTCGCACAACCACATCGGTATCAAACTTCTTTGGCGGTAGTAGTGAACAAACGGGTGACGGATCGGGTGTTATTTATACCAAAGACGGTTACATTATAACCAACTATCACGTAATCAGCGATGCGGTGCAATCAAACGCTTCAAAGATTGACGTTTTCATTGGAAACAACAAGTCAGAATCATATCCTGCTACCGTAATCGGTTACAATATTTCTTGCGACCTTGCCGTTATCAAGATAGATGCCGAAGGTCTTACCCCTATTGAATTGGGTGACAGTGACAACATTAAAATTGGCCAACAGGTTATTACTATCGGCGCGCCCGGTGGTATTGAATTTATGGGCAGTGTAACGTCGGGTATTATAAGCGGACTTGACCGCGTTGTATCAACCAATTCCGAACTTAAACTCATTCAAACCGACGCCGCAATAAACCCGGGTAACTCGGGCGGCGCGCTGCTTGATGCAACCGGCAAACTTATTGGTATAAACAGTTCAAAAATCGCATCAGTCGAATATGAGGGTATGGGTTTTGCAATACCCGTAAACACCGTTAAAGAAAAGTGCGATAAAATAATTTCTCGCAAAGATGACGGTCAGGCATATTTGGGCGTTAGCATAAGCGCTACCTACACAAGCGAGGTTCTTGCCTTTTACGGATATCCTTCGGGCGCGGTTGTGTCAAGCGTAGCCGAAGGCAGTCCTGCCGCAATAGCAGGTATTGAACGCGGCGACATTATAACCAAGTTTAACGGCATCGCCATAAGCGAGTACACCATGCTTAATGAACTTCTTTATGATTGTAAAGCGGGCGATACCATATCAATAACTATATATCGAAGTGGAAGATACTACACCGCGGATATAAAACTCACCGCCGAAACTTCAAACTAAAGCAACAAAATCCTCGCTTTATTGCGAGGATTTTTTATTGTCAAAAGCATACGAATTTGGTATAATAATTTTAAACTAAAACTCTCATACGGAGGGCAACGTTATGTTTTACAAAAATCTTAAAAATCCACCTAACAAATACCGTCCTGCGCCATTTTGGTCGTGGAACGAAAAACTTGATACTCATGAAACCGCAAACCAAGTCAGCGAAATGGAAACCGTAGGCATTGGCGGCTATTTTATGCACGCTCGCGGCGGTTTACAAACCGAGTATATGTCTGACGAGTGGTTCCAAAACGTAAAGACAACACTACAAGAAGGCAAAAAACTCCACATGCAGTCTTGGGGTTATGACGAAAACGGTTGGCCAAGCGGTTTTGGCTCGGGACTTGTTAACGGTCTTGGACTTAAATATCAACAAAAATATTTACGTTGCGAGCAAACCGATATCGCCAAAATACAGGACACAACCATTATAAATTTGCCATATAACGATAAAAATTTGCATTTTTATTATGAGGTTAACCCCTTTTATGTTGACACGCTCGACGGCGAGGTTATAAGTGAATTTATACGCGTAACACATAACGCCTACAAAGAAAAATTAGGCGACGAGTTTTGTGATATGGCAGGTTTTTTCACCGATGAACCACAAATTTCACGAAACGGTTATCCATGGTCATTTGTTTTGGAAAAAGAATATATGAAGGCGTACGGCGAGCCGCTTGCAACCAAGCTTACCGACCTTTTTTACGACACCGAAACAAGCGCTCAAACAAAATATAATTTCTTTAAACTTATAACAAAGTTGTTCTCTGAAAACTTTATGAACAATATTTATAAGTGGTGCCAGTCAAACGGTAGCGCGCTTACAGGTCACCTTGTGTTAGAGGAAGGGCTTTGGAGTCATCTCTTGGCAAATGGCGCCGGTATGCCGCATTACGAATATATGACAATACCGGGAATTGACAACCTTGGTCGTATGCTCAATCGTATTGATTGCTCTATGCAGGTTTCCTCGGTTGCAAACCAGTTAGGCAAAAAACAAATTCTATCCGAAACCTTTGCCGCTTGCGGATGGAACGTAAGTTTTGAAGAACTATTATGGATATACGAGCATCAAATGGCGCATGGCATAAACTATCTTTGTCAACACCTTGAGGGTTATACGCTTCGCGGAATTAGAAAACGTGACTACCCTGCAACGCTATTTAAACAACAACCTTGGTGGAACGATTATCGTGTGTTAAATGACAAGGTAAGTCGTATTGGTATGCTTATTGCCGAGGGTAAAATCAAACACGAAATTTTGGTGCTTCACTCCGCCGATAGCGCGTGGGCAAAGTTTGATATAAATTCAAGCGATTACGCGCTAAAACTTACAAGCGAAATGCTTGACGTTATGAATCGCCTTGAACGCAATCAGTTACAGTATCATTTAGGCGATTCAACCATTATGGAACGTCATGGCAAGGTGCAAAACGGCAAAATTACAATAGGCACGCAAAGTTATAGCGTTGTGGTAGTACCACCTTGCGACTGTCTTGCAAGCAACACCTTTAATCTACTTAAAAACTTTAAAAACACTGGCGGTCTTGTTATATTTACAGGGCGTATACCTACTATGATAGACGGTGAAAACACAAACGATATAATCGAGTTTGCAAAAACTTGTGTTAACGCCGATCCCCGTGAACTTGTAAATCAAATACCTTCTTCAATTCGTAAAATAACTTTAAAATACGAAGGTGACCGCAACACGACCCCAATACTTACTGCGGTACGTCGTTTTGATGAACAAAAAATGACCATGTATTACCTTGTAAATCCTTGCAACGTAACACACCAATTTACCGCTATTGTAAAGGGAAAGAGCGCTACAATATTTAACGCGGTATCTGGGGAAGAAGAATCGGTTGTTTTCACTCAAAGCGGTGATAATGTTGTTATTGAAAGCACCGTTTACGGCAACGGTTCGGTTGTGTTGTTTGTTTATGACGAGTCGATAAAAGAGTCTAACAAAAGACAAAACAACATCCTTAAACCACTTGAGTTTTCAGGCGATTGGCAAATAAAATCCGACGACAACGCGTTAACGCTCGATTATTGCAACGTTTATTTTGACGGCAAACTCGCATACCAAAACCTACCTATTAGCGACGTGCAAGAAAAAGCGCTCGCTTTTGGTCGCAAGGTTAACACAAAGGTTGTATTTAAATTTGACGTTAGGGATTTATCATTTACAAAATGCAACCTCGTTGTCGAAACACCCGAGATTTTTGATATTACGGTCAACCGACAAACAATAGATAAAAATATTGACGGTTTTTATTTTGATACTTCGCTTAAGGTTATCGATATTTTTGAATATATAACCGAGGGTAAAAATGAAATTGCGCTTACTTGCGATTTTGTTCAAAGCGAACAAGTTTACGAAAACGCTAAAAACTCGCTTATCTTTGAGTCGGAGAAAAACAAACTCAGTTACGATATGGAGATTGAGGCAATTTATCTAAAAGGTGATTTTGCCGTAAAAACCGACTGTGAATTTGAAAATCTTGAGCGTAATGCCGTACGCACAAACGGTGAATTTTATCTTACAAAAGCGCCAAATACTTTATCAAGTGGCAACGTCGTTACACAAGGTTTCCCCTTCTTTGCAGGCAGTATGACCTTTAAGCAGACGGTAACGCTTACCGCCAACGAGTGCCAAAACCGCAGTATAAAATTTGACAAACTTGGCTCTACCGTAATAAAGGTAAAGGTAAACGGCAACAAGACACAAAAAATTATGTGGCAACCTTATGAGGTCGATGTATCAGACCTTTTAGTCGAGGGCGAAAACGAAATAGAAATAACCATCACCTCATCGCTTAGAAACCTTTTAGGACCATTCCACCTAAGCGATGGTGAAAATCACTGGGTAGCGCCAAAATGCTTCTTGCACGAATCACCCATTTGGTGCAAAGGTGTAAACCCAAGTTGGGTAGACAGTTATTGTTTTGTAGAATTTGGTATGTTCTTTTAAACAAAAAGCAACGATGTTTTCACATCGTTGCTTTTTTATATTGATATATCAACAATATCTAAATTACCATCAAACACAGTAAATTGCGCGTCAAAACCTTGAGCAATTTTACCTTTTGTGTTAAGTCCCATTACCTTTGCAGGTGTTTCGGTCATCATTTTGACAGCGTCAGCAACATTGCAACCTGCTTTGACTGCGGTTTTAAGTAATATATCGCTTGTAGCAATACTGCCTGCAAAAGCCGAGCGGTCAAGCAGTTTTGCAACACCGTCTTCTATAACAAATGGCACAGGACAATCGGTATATTCCTTGCCCTCTTCTCCTATGCCACCCGGACGGAGCGCATCGGTTATAAGGCAAACTCGATCGGTACCCTTTTGCTTGATTATAAGTTTAAGCAATGGGAGCGGCAAGTGGCATCCGTCGCAAATTGCCTCTACGTACATATCGTCTAGCAAATATGCGCTTTCAATAATGCCAAGGTGTCTAAAACCTTGATGACGAGTAATGGTTGAAGTGCAAGAATATAGGTGGGTTATAAGATGATTGCCGTCCTCAAACGCGCGAGCCACGTCGTCATACTCGGCAGATGAGTGAGCTGTTGCGGGGAGTATGCCCTTGTCGGTCAATGCTTTTAAGAATGCGTTGTCCTTATCCTTTTCGGGAGCGTAGTCCCAACGAGCAATTACGTCGCTATATTCTTCAAGCAAAGACTCGTACTCTTCGCGGTCAATATCACGCACAATACCAGGCGCTTGACCACCACACATTTCAAGCGCAAAATACGGACCCTCAAGGTGAATACCCGGTATTTCTAAAGCGCAACTGTCTTTAACCTCGCGCGCGGTTTGTAGCACACGCACCATAGTGTCATAATCGGTAGCGCTAATGGTCGGGTAAATAACTCGTGTGCCGTGAGAAGCGTGAGTTTCACACACTTTTTTAAACGCTTCGGCTGTCGCGTCTATAAACTCGTATCCGCCACCGCCGTGACAGTGAATTTCGATAAAACCGGGGGCGATATAGTTGCCGCCTAAATCTACCTTTGCACCACTCGTTTCACCGCTTGGTTTTACATCAATAATCTTATCGTTGTCAACGATTATGTCGTAACCCTCAAGTATTTTACCCTCGGTTACAATTTTTGCGTTAGTTAAAATTTTCATTCTATAACAATTTCTTTCTTTTCTTTGTATGAACGTTCGATAGCGTCAAGCACCTTTACAGGATATACAAGGTCGTCGTAACTGTCGTGCATTACGCCATTTTTAACCATTTCTACGAACTCGTCAAACTCGTTTACGTATGTATAAGCAACGTCATCGCAGAAGGTGTCGTAAATTTGGTTATCAGATGTGCGAAGACCTGCCGAATATCTGTAAGCGCTGGTATAAAAACCGCAAACGTCAAATTCTCCAAAGTTGAATATAACGGTAAGACGGTTTGCCTTTTCGTCAGGGCAGTATGCAGTAACCGATTTTACGTTACGACCGTAAACGGTGATAAGCATTTCGATAAGATGCTGTGTATAGAACCAAAAACCACCGTATGGGTTATCCATATTAACAGGGCAACAAATGTGACCGCTTACAACGGTCTTATTTTTTGCAATACGAGCAAGGGGTTTAAGTTCATCAATAAATTTAAGACAAGAGCCGCCGCACAAAAGCACGTTATTGTCCTTTGCTGTTTGGGCGAGTTCCTTTGCCAAATCTAAATTTGCGCAAAATGGCTTATCAATAAAGCAAGGGATACCTGCCTTTACGTAAGGCATAGCATATTTGTGATGATTGTTGCCGTGACGCGCGGTGATAACAACGCCGTCAACCTGACCTACAAATTCATCGGGCGAAGCGGCGGCATAGGTAGCGTAACCTGCGTCAAGTATGCGCTTTACTGCTTCTTCATCATCACTATAAATACCAACGATTTCAATATCGCTGTATTTTGGATTTTCTTTTACTAATTTACCAAACGCATCTGCGTGAGAATTTTCTACACCAAGAATTGCAATTTTCATAAAAATTTCTCCCTATTTTACAGTAATGGTATCTAATGGATTTTGTGCGCGGATAGTATCAATTACCTTGAACTGCTTGAGTACTTGGTAAGGTGTGATTTCCATTTCCTTACCGTCTACAAGATAATCATAAATCATATCATAGTACTTCTTACAACCAACGGTAAATACTGTACCCTCAACGTCAACATGTTCTTCGGTCCAGTCAAGTGTTTCAGAGCAATAAGCAGGAGTACGGTCTTCTTTAAAGAGCGGCTCGATTGTAAGCTTTTGCTCGGGCGCAGTTTCAGGATTATAGTACTTATAGTCAATAGCGCTCATAGTAGCTTTAAGCGAACCATACTGACAATGAACAACATAAACATTACCTGCGTACGCGTTACACTTTGAAAGGTCAACGTCAACAAGTGGTTTACCTGGCGCTGTAAGAATAATCTTTGCATAGTCTTCAGCATCGCCAAAGGTATTAACGCGGTCAAGCTTTGAGAAAACGGTAATATTATCGTCAAAGCCCAAAATGTCAAGCGCTTGGTCAAGTGGATGAGGACCTGTGTTGCGAACCTCGCCACCATTGTAACCTTGGTAAGTCTGCCAGTCCCAACGACGAGCAAAGCCAGAGAAAGCAATGCTGTATTGAACGGGGCGACCAAGTTTGCCGCTTTCGATAATCTTTTTAATTTCGGTATAGTATGGAGCAAAACGTGACTGTTGGAAAACGTTAAGCATTTTGCCGCTCTTTTCGTACGCTTTTACAATGCGGTCGCATTCTTCATAGTTTTTAGCAAATGGTTTTTCGCAAACTACGTTAAATCCGTGCTCTAATAGGTCAATTGTAATATCAGCGTGCATATGTGAGTATGAGCTGTTTACAACAAGGTCGATGTCGGTTCTGCCAAAGAGTTCACGATAGTCAGCGTAAACATCGCAACCCCACTCTTCTTTAGCGCGGATACGACGCTCTTCAAGCAATTCTACAACTGCGATAACGTTGAATTTTTCATTGTATTCACTTTTAAAGAATGCGCCGTGAATGTCACGACCGCTTCTACCTTGACCAATAATTGCTACGTTTAACTTTTTCATTTTGTTATCTCCTTTAATGCTTTATTTATAATTTCTTTAAGTGCTACAATGCTTTCTTCACTCGCTTCATAAGCGCCGTCCGAGAAGGCATTGCCACCGGGACGTTTTAGTTGTTCTTCATCAAGTTCAACATTTTTACGGTAATGTGTTTCAAGCATTACGGCGCCGTCGTAACCGTTAGCGATTAGTTTTTTGAAAATACCCACAAAATCGGCAACACCTGTACCGGGCATTACCGCTACTGTATTACCATTAGTATTAATACCGTCTTTTACGTGCATATTAACTATGCCGCAAGGCGCAAGTTTATCGTAAGCGTCTTCGCTTGTTTTACCTGTAACCCAAATTTCATTACCCGGGTCAAAGAGCGCCTTAATGCGAGGATTGTTTATTGCAAGAAGCAAATCGGCAAGTTTATGCGGTGTGCTACTGTGAATAGCAGGGTCTGATTCAAGCGCACAGTAAACGTCGTATTTTTCGCAAAGAGCGATAATATCGCCGTACATTGTAGCGCGAACTTCGACGGGAACGTCCTTATTCCAAAAGTCAAAACCGCGTATGTATTTAGCGCCCATTTTGTTTGCCATAATAGCGCATTTTTCGAATCCTGCTACGTTGGCTTTTATTGCTTCCTCATCATCATATTCACATTTAAAAACAGGTGACGAAATAGCCGAAATATCGAGGTCATATTTCTTTGCGGCGGCAATAATTTGCTCTACGTCATCGTCGGTGTAGTCAAACGGTGAACGTCCGTTTACCGAACGAACCTCCATACACTTAAGTCCATGTCTATGACAAAACTCGGCCGCTTCAAAAATATCTTGTGTTACTTCATCGGTAATAACACCAAGTTTAAATTTAATGTCCATATTATTCATTCCTTTCGTTATTGCTTTAAAAGAAAATTGTTCACAGTGCCGTTTTGCAGTGAGTGAAGCCGTATTTTTTATACTGCCACTCACAAAAAATGGTGCTGTGGGCGATTTTACTTAAAGCAACTTTGCGCCGCTGTCTATATCGCAGTACATTATAGCGTTATCGTGACGGCGAAGAATAGTTGCAGGGCACATATCGTTGATTTCCTCGTTTACAGTATTGTAAACTGCGTTTGCCTTTGTAGCGGCAGGAACCACGCAGAACATATAATCAGCGCTTGTCATTTGAGGGATTGTAAGTGTGTACGCGTATTCAGGAACGTCGTCAAATGTTGGGAAACAACCGTCGTGAACCTGTTGCATACGGCAAACGTCGTCAAGTTTTGCCTTTTTAATACGAACGGGGTCGTTAAAGTCAGCAACGCCCGGGTCATTAAATGCAATGTGAGCGTTCTCGCCAATACCAAGACAAACAATGTCGATTGGATTTTCAGCGAGTAGTTGTTCGTAATCTAAACCATAATCTGCAACGTAATAAATATTTGCAAAAGGAACCTTCTTAAAGATATGCTCGTTTAGGTAATTACCAAAACTTTGAGCGTCTTCCTTTTTAAGACCTACGTATTCATCCATATGGAAAGCGTTTACTTTGTCCCAAGCGAGTGGTTTTGAAAGCAAACTTTTTAGCACGTCGTTTTGTGAAGGAGCCGCCGCAAACACCATATTTATATGGTCTTTTTCGCTAAGCAACTTTTCCATACAAGCGGCAATATCATTAGCAGCCGCTTCACCCATAAGGGTACGATTTTCATAAATATTTACTACCAATTTGTCTTTTGTTAAAGTTTTTACCATAAAGATAGCACCTCTTTACATAAATTTCTATTTTTTATTATATATTTTTTCTTTTTGCAATTAAATTGCAAATAACGGCAAATATATTGCAAAAAGGAACATATTATGTTAATATGTTCCTAGGTGATAAAAAATGAAAAAGAAAAAACTGTTTGTTTACCGAG
>JAFYQN010000082.1 GCA_017559885.1 Clostridia bacterium | reverse complement strand
CATTGGCTGCTGCAATCGAAGTTTTTGAATAAAAACTTTTGGTGGCAGCGCTAAAATTTTAAACAAGAGTTAGCGGACGCTAACCGTAATATTTTAAGGAGTAAAAGTGATGAGAATTGCACTTACGGGCAACCCCAACAGTGGTAAAACCACAATGTTTAATGCTCTTACCGGTAGCAACGAAAAGGTTGGGAACTGGGCGGGTGTTACCGTTGATAAAAAGGAAAGTCAAATTAAAAAAGTATATTGTGATATGCAAGAAAAACTGATTGCAGTTGACCTTCCGGGCGCATACTCTATGTCGCCGTTCACAAGTGAAGAGAGTGTTACAAGCGATTACGTAAAGAATGAGAATCCCGATGTTATTATAAATATCGTGGACGCTACCAACCTAAGTCGTAGTCTTTTCTTTACAACACAACTTTTAGAATTAGGAATTCCCGTTGTTGTTGCACTTAATAAGAGTGATATAAATGAAAAGAAAGAAACTGTGATTGATGAAAAGTTGCTTTCGGAAAAGCTTGGTTGTCCCGTTGTGGAAACGGTTTCTATCTCGGCAGACGGTCTTAAAGTAGTTGTTAAAACCGCGGTGTCACAGGTTGGTAAGGGGCAGTCGGCGCCATATGTTCAAGACGCGGTAGACCTTACTGATAAGCAAGCGGTATTAGCCGCTGACCGCAAACGTTTTGAGTTTGTAAACGGCATTGTTAAAGATGTTGAAACCCGTAAAGTTCTCACCAAAGACAAGAACATTGGCGATAAGATTGACGCGGTACTTACGAACAAATGGCTCGGCATCCCGATTTTTGCAGTCGTTATGTTTCTTGTGTTCCAAATTTCACAGGTTTGGGTTGGAACACCGATTGCAGATTTGCTTGGTGGTTTGATTGAAAGTTTTCAAACGTGGGTAGGTGGCTTTGTTAGTAACGAACTTCTTTATGCGGTTGTTGTTGACGGTATTATAGGCGGTGTTGGCGCGGTTATTGGTTTTTTGCCGCTTGTTATGGTGATGTATTTCCTTATAGCGCTACTTGAAGATTGCGGTTATATGTCACGAGTGGCAGTAGTGCTTGATCCCATCTTCAAGAAGGTTGGCCTTTCGGGCAAATCGGTAATTCCTTTTGTTATTACGGTTGGTTGTGCGGTACCGGGTATTATGGCAAGCCGTACTATCCGTAATGAGCGTGAGCGCAGAGCAACTGCTATGCTTGCTCCCTTTATGCCTTGCGGCGCAAAAATTCCCGTAATTGCGCTTTTTGCTGGCGCGTTCTTTGATAAAGCAGGTTGGGTAAGTGCCGTGTGTTATCTTTTGGGTATAGTTTTAATATTCCTTGGCGCATTACTTGTAAACCTTATTACAGGACATAAGGCGCGTAAATCGTTTTTTATTATTGAACTTCCCGAATATAAAATTCCTTCATTTTGGGGCGCTTTCAAATCGATGTGCTCTCGCGGTTGGTCGTATATAGTAAAAGCCGCAACAATAATTCTTCTTTGCAATATGGCAGTTCAGATTATGCAAGAGTTTACATGGAGATTTGCTACCGCTAACGATACGGCAAGCGATTCTATTTTGGCATCTATTGCAGGGATTTTTGCTTACGTTTTGGTGCCTGTTATCGGTGTCTTTTCATGGCAATTAGCGGCGTCAACAGTTACCGGTTTTATTGCAAAAGAAAACGTTGTTGGCACAATGGCGGTATGCTATGGTGTGAACGAACTTACAAAGTCGGATATGGTAGGTATAAATGCGTCGGGCGAGGTTGTTGCAATAACCTCATTTGCGGCACTTGCATACCTAATGTTTAACCTATTTACGCCGCCTTGCTTTGCCGCTATTGGCGCTATGAACAGCGAAATGAAGAGCGCTAAATGGCTTTGGGGCGGTATAGGTCTTCAGCTTTCGGTAGGTTATACAGTAGCTTACTTTATATACACAATTGGCACGCTTATTACTGCGCCTGATACACTTAATGTTGTAGCCGCTATTGCAGGTCTTACCGCGATAGTTTGTATGGCTGGCATAGTAGTTGCTCTTATTATTAACACAAATAGAAAATTAAAAGCGGAATACGCTTTAAAATCTGCCGTTAAAGAAGATGCTATAAAGTAGGGTGATAGTTTATGGATACTGCTGATTATATAGTGCTTGGTATTATAGTAATCATACTTGTCGCAATTATAATATATCTTGTAAGACAGAAGAAAAAGGGCGTTAAGTGTATTGGTTGCCCGTACGGTGGCAAATGTTCATCGTGCAATGGCGGCTGCTCAGAAAATAATAAAACAGATTAAAACATACACCAAAAAATCTCTTGCTTGCTTACGCTTGCGGGGGATTTTTTGGTTTTGTTTGATTTATTTACAAATATATGTTAAAATTAATAAGTAATGAGCGATAAAAAAGGGGGTGCCCACAATGAAAAGACAAAAACCAAAATTAAAAAACAAACGTGGTATACCGATTCCTACTCATATAATTTTTTCTACTGCGGCGTTGGTTATACAAGTAGTGTTTTTTATAGTTGCTTTACAACTGCTTTCTGAAAATTATGTGTTTGTGAATATACTTGGTACAATATTGGCTGCTGTAATGGTTTTGTATATAACCAATTCAAGTGGTAAATCAAGTTATAAAATACTTTGGATAATCTTTATTTTGGTGGTTCCCATATTTGGCGCGTTGGCATATATGTTTTTTGGCGGCGGACGCGTTTTACCGCACCTTAAACGCAAAATGCAAGATTGTGAAAGAAAGTATAAAAAACAACTACCAAAAGATGACGAGGCACACGATACGCTTCGTTACAACGATGGTCTTCACTCGCGTCAGGCGGAATATTTAACTCGTGAGTCGGGTTTTCCGCTTTATAAAAATTCGTCTTGTGAGTTTTTGTATCCGGGAGAAGAGTTTCTTCCGCGTTTTCTTCAAGAACTTCGTTTGGCGCAAAAATACATTTATATTGAATTCTTTATAATTGCCGAAGGTAAGATGTGGTCGGCGGTAAGCGAAATACTCGAACAAAAAGCTCGAGAGGGCGTAGAAGTTAAGGTTTTGTTTGATGATTTTGGTTCTATGAAGCGACAGCATAAAAACTTTATAAATAAACTAAATCGACGCGGGATAGAGGTTGCGGTGTTTAATAAAATGCGACCTTCTATGGATATCTTTATGAACAACCGTAATCACCGTAAAATTGTTGTAATTGACGGTGAGGTAGCCGTAACGGGCGGTCTTAACCTTGCGGATGAATATATCAATGAATTTGAGCGTTTTGGATATTGGATGGATTGCGCTGTAATTATTAAAGGTGCCGCTGTAAAAAGTTTTTTAGCAATGTTTTGCAGCACTTGGGAGTTTACAACCGGTAAAGCCATTGATATGAATTCGCATATATCTGAAAAGTTGGCGCTTGAAAAGGGCTTTGTACAACCGTATGCTGATGGTCCGCTTGATAATAAAAATCCTGCAGAGGGAATTTATATGCAGATACTTAATTCTGCGCAAAGATACGTTTATATTGTAACGCCATATCTTATAATTGATAGTTCAATGAAAGAGTGCTTGCGTCTTGCAGCGCAGTCGGGTATAGACGTAAAAATTATTACGCCACACATTCCTGATAAATGGTACGTTCATCCCGTAACGCAATATAACTATTACGATCTGCTTGAAGCAGGTGTTAGAATTTATGAGTATACACCAGGATTTATTCATTCAAAGTTTTTTGTGTCGGATGATGCGGTTGCAACTGTAGGTACCGTTAATATGGATTATCGCAGTTTTATAACGCACTTTGAGTGTGGTGTGTGGATGTGTAATAATGAAACGGTGTATGAAATTAAGGAACATTTTAACACGCTTTTGTTACAGTGTGAGGAAATGACACTTAAAAAAATGAAACAGTCATCGTTGTTTGTGCGACTTAAACGCGCAATTTTACATCTTTTTGCTCCGTTTATGTAAAAAACACTTGACTTTTGACCTAAAAAGTTAGATTATAATATATGTAGAGATAAAACATAGGAGGATTTTTTATATGAAAAAGTTTTGGACATTTTTTGGAATAGCAGTTGCTGTATTTGCGGCAGTACTTGGCGCTCTTGCAGTTTTTGATCGTATTACACAAAAAAATCGCGTTAAAGACGGTTACCTCGATTGCGGTTCGAACGAAGAACACATTGAAGAAGAATAAAAAAATTAAGACTGAACACTCTGTTGGAGTGTACAGTCTTTTTTTATTTGTTGTTATTTAAATGTTATTTACATTATGAATATGCGTTCCGTAAATAAGGTTCGTTTTGCCCTTGATTTTGAATAGTTGTTCGGGTGTTACGAGCTGGAAACCACGATTTTTAAGTTCAGGCAATATGGTTTTAAGCGCTTCGTAAGTATGTTCTCTTACGTGCATACAAGCAAATGCGCCGTCGTGGGCGGTTTTTAGAGTTTGGTTTATAATGTTTTGAGGAGTTGCATCCGGCAACCAATCAGCCCCACAATCCATATCGTAACCAATAAGTACAAGGTTTAAATCTTTACAAATTTTTAGCACTCTTTCATCGGGGCAATGACCGGGAAGACGTGCGATGTTTTTCATATCGTAGCCAATGCGATTTTTAATATCCGCAACGGGCTCGGTCATTTCTTTTTTTATTTCCTCGTCAGATAACGTTTCAAGTTTACGATGTGTGTGCGAATGTCCAACAAGTTGAAAGCCATTATCTACGGCATATTTTAACATATACTGTGTGTCGTCGGTAACGCGCTCACCCATTACGGCAAAACCCGCTTTAAAGTTGTATTGGTTAAAAAGGTCAACTATTTCACACATAAAGGGAAGAGGTCCGTCATCTAACACTATGGATATATATTTGGTTTGCATAGTAACACACCTTTGGTATTTAATGTTAATATTATATCTGTTATAAATTAAAATGTAAATATTAAAATTATACTTGATTATTTTAAAAGCTTATGATATAATATCTTGCGTTGCCGAGATAGGTAATATGCGCTGATAGCTCAGTTGGATAGAGCATCTGCCTTCTAAGCAGAGGGTCGGGGGTTCGAATCCCTTTCAGCGTGCCAATAATACGAAATCCACAAAAGTGGGTTTCGTATTATTTTTTTATTCATTAAAGAAATAATCTTCTACTGTGGCGCAGAGGTAGTGGTAGATTGGTAAATGTAATTCTTGTATGCGATAGGTTTCGCAACTGTTGGCGTGAATTGTGATATTTGAGAGCGTATCAAGTTTGCAATTGTTTGCGCCTGTAAGGGTGATTACCTTGCAACCGATATCGCGCGCTACCTTTGCCGCGTTTACAACGTTTTGTGAGTTGCCCGAAGTACTGATTGCAAGCAACACGTCGTCTTTATTGCCGAGGGCGTACATTGCTTGCGCGTACAAAAGTGATGGGTCCTCGTCATTTAAAAACGCGGTTAAAAATGCCGTTTGTGAATGGAGTGATATTGCAGGTAGACCCTGCATAAGACCACGGGCGAGGTCTTTATCTTCAAATTTTAAAATTTGATTTTCGGTAAGCGGTCTTTTCTTTAAAAAGCCCTTCATCAGTTCGCCGACAATATGGTCGGCATCGGCAGCGCTTCCACCATTGCCGCATATATAAAGTCGGTTACCATTTTCAAAAGTTTTTATAATTAAGTTGGCGGCGTCCTCTATCTCACTTTTACAAGAAGCGAGTAGGGGATATCTTTTTATAAGTTCAGATAAATTTTCCATATTAAAATCCCTCGAAATGACCGATTTTTGTTTTGTTTAGGAAATCAATGTAAGTGTTATAGTTGATTTTACGAACGTCGTTGATGTAGTGGTTGCGACCAATGACGCCGTCACATTCCCATTCGATAAGGAACATTTGCTCTTCGAAGTAGTCGGTATTTACCGCGTCAAGTTGTAAAATACCGCCTGCCGATATTGTGGTGTTACCGCTTGCAACGACGGTATTATCGTTGACGCGAGTTACGGTATAGTTAAACGATTTATCAGCAGGCATTTCGTTTGCCGCAAATAAATTTATGCAGTTTTGGTCGTTGGGCTCATCAAACATAAGGCAAAGAGGTTGTTGTGAATTTTTGATGTAATCGTAGGCAAGTTTCTTTGTAAAGTAGTAGTCGACTACCGCGTCAGAAATTTGTGGCCAACCATCTAAAAGGTTCCACCAAATAAGACCGCCGTGGGTGGCTTTTCGAATGCGGAAGCGTTCTATCATATATTTAAATGCTTCTGCTTGGAATATTTGGCTTGCCTTTGCAATGCCTTCGAGCGCTTGCTCGCCGTCTCCGAATAATTGTTTCATTATTTGGAAATATTCTACCGATTCTTCAGCGGTGGCGTGGCCACGATTGTTGTCGCCAATGCCACCAAAGAGAACGGCAACCTGTTTAAGCATTAGCGCAATACGGTATTCGTATTTACCTACGTGTTTAGTTTCCATACTTGCCGCGTGAACGATATAGTCTTCGTTAGGACGACCGTTAGGAAGCATAATAGGCCATAATTTTTCGGCAGTTATAAATTTCTTTAACGATTCTACCGATGGGCAACCGTGAAATCCCGTTTCGGATGCAAATAGCGCTGTTGCCTTTGTGTAGTAATCGCTTTTGTAGTAATTGCGCGGACCCCAAAGGTGATCTTCGACAAGAGGATTTTTACCAAGCAAAGCAAATGCCGTTTCATCTATGTAAGGTGAACTTGGCAAATAGGGTCTAAACCCGTCATAAATACGTAATACGTCAGGTAAAATTTTGCGGTTTAATACATTTTCGTTTGGATTAAGGCGTTCGAGATTTTTGTAAGCATAGGTAAAGAATGCATCGCACTCATTGTCGCCTGCCCAAAGCACGATAGATGGATGGTCGCGTAATCTTTTAACGGCAACAATTGCTTCCTCACGAAGTTTGTTACAAAATTCTTCATACTGTGGGTAGTAGGCGCAACCCATAATAAAGTCGTGCCAAATCATTATACCGTGTTCGTCGCACCAGTTGTAAAAAGTGTCGCTCTCGTAAATGTTACCGCCCCAAAGACGAATCATATTGCAGCCGATATCTTCCACCATTTCGAGTGCTTTTATTACACGCTTTTCGTTTTGAGATGGGAACGCGTCAAGTGGCACCCAGTTGGTACCCATAATAAAGGTGCGGCGACCGTTTATAATAAATTCAAACTTGCCGTTACCGTTATCATCAATTACCGAGGTGCGAACAAGCTCGATACAACGTATACCTATACGGGTTTTATAGGTGTCGCAAAGTTCGCCTTTACGATAAAGTTTTACCTGAATGTTGTAAAAGTTTTGTTCGCCTTCGCCTTTTGGCCACCAGAATTTAGCGTCGTTTATTTGCAAAGAGAAATTACGGTTGACACCTAAAAATCTAACGATTTGTTCAAAATGTGAGTCGCCGCAATCACCGCTTACAACAGCTTCATAATCGCCTACGAGGTCGTCCTCGGTATGGATGCGTATTTGACCTGAAAGATGAGCGTAGGTATTGCGTACGTTCATTGAGGAAACGCCAATATAAAAATCTTCTACACGGTGTTTTGGCTTTTCTATAAGCGATACGCTACGCCATAAACCTCCCGATACGGTACGGGGCATAATGTCCCAACCAAACATATAGGGCGCTTTGCGCACGTGTAGAGAGTCTTCGTTGTAGGGAAGACCTACTGCGAGTGGTGTACCGTCATATTCGCGTGCTTCGATAGCGGTTGGGTGAATATGAACTATAATTTTGTTTGCGCCTTTTTGGATATATTCATTTACGCAATACTCGTGAGAAATGAGCATATTGTCGCAAAAATTTATAAACTCATCGTTGATATATATATCGGCAAACGTATCAATACCCTCAAAACGTAAAAATACGTCGCCACTTGGTATTTTGTCAATAGTGAATTCTTTCACATACCAAAGATGCTGATTTTCATATTTTTGGCAAAGTAGGGTATTAGTGCCCATAAACAAGTCAGGTAGTAAACCTGCTCTTTGCATATCGAGTTCAAAGTTACCCGGCACTTCGGCATCAATTTTTACAAAATCAATGTTTTGCGGTAGATTATCGGAATTAAGAACTTGGTTATAGTGAACGTCGGTTCCTTTAACTTGGTTATGAGGTGCCATATATAAATCCCATTTACCGTTTAAATCAATTAACTGTTTCATAAAATCCTCCTTTAATGATTGTCGGCGGCAAGAGATAATGCCGCGTAGTCACCTAAATTTTCGCCCAATGTGGCAGGTAGTATTTCTACCGCCTCAAGCGAGGGCTTGAGCGCTTCTTGGTTTAAAACCTCAAGCATTGATTCTTTAAGCAAGTCGCTACTTCTTGTATAAATACTGCCTATTACTATTCTTTCAGGGTTTAATATATCAATTAAGATTGACAAACCAAGCCCAAGCATTTCGCCACATTTTTTATAAACGCCTATTGCGGTGGGGTCACCATTGTATGCGGCTTTGGCAACTGTTTGAGCGGTAACCGAGTCTAACTCGTGGAGAGTTTTGCAGTAAGAGGGGACAATGCCTTTTGACAGTTGTTCTTTTGCGGCAGTTTTTCCCATTTGGGCAATACCACCGCCGCTTGCAAAGCCCTCAAAAGAACCTGATTTACCAAAACCAATGGGTCCCGTATCGCGAAGTCTTATGTGACCAACCTCGCCGGCATTACCATTAGCGCCTGTGTATAGTTTGCCGTTAAGTATTAAACCGGCGCCAAGCCCCGTGCCAAAGGTTAGAAAAATCATATTTTGGCATCCGCGTCCTGCGCCGTATTTCCACTCGGCAAAGGCGCAAGCGTCGGCATCGTTTTCGAGTCGGACAAAACCGCCGTATTTTTTCTTTAGGTATTCTACTATTTCAATATTTCTAAATGTGGGGAGGTTGGGCGGCGAAATTATAACGCCCGTTTTGTTATTAAGAGGACCGCCGCAAGAAATACCGATATGACTAAAATCATCGGTCATTTCTGTCGCGAGACAGCACATTCTATCAATCATTTCGTATGCCGAAATGGTGTGGTCGGTGGGTATTACCATTTTGTTTTTTATATGTAATATGCCGTCTATTTCTTCGCCGACGGTTACGGCGCATTTTGTGCCGCCTATATCAAAGCCAATCATATTGCCGACCTCCTTTTAACCTATTATATAACAAATAACGCTCTTGAAAAATAATATAATCTATGATAAAATTAAGAAAATCAACACTTTATGAGGTTTGGTATGTCAAAACAAATAGATAAATATAAATCGTCACTACAGTATGACAAGGATTACTATATTGAAAAGAGATTTATAAAAGCAGGGGAATATTTTGCTCCGCATTGGCACGATTATTTTGAATTGGAATTTATTTTAGACGGTTGTGGTGAGCATATTTATAACAATACTAAATACACGCTAAGTCGTGGTAGTATTTACCTGATGTCTTTTTATGACTTTCACGAACTTACGGCAAAGACCGATATGAACGTGCTAAAACTGCAGTTTAATGAAAACGTGTTACCGAATGGGTTGAACGATTTTTTGTTTTTAAGCCGTAACCGATTTTGTTGCGCCGTTGATGAAAACGAGACTATGCATATTATAAAACTGTTTGACATATTAAAGCGAGAGGAAAACGGGGCAGGGCTTTTTAGCGAGATGCTTATTAAAAATCTTATTGCTGAAATTATAATAACCGTTATAAGAAATTCGGCGCAGGATGAAAATACAGTTGTTCCTACACTGCTTCAAAATGCAGTAGCGTATATACATAACAATTTTAGAGAGCAAATAACGCTTAATGGTTTGGCAAGGTACTGTAACGTAACACCAAATTATTTGGGCGCGCAGTTTTCAAAAAAAATGGGGATTTCTTTTTCGGACTATCTTAATACCGTGCGATTAAGATACGCTTGCAATTTGCTTGACGGCACAAATTTATCGTGTAAAGAAATTGCTTTTGCTTGTGGATATAATTCGGTGGAGCATTTTGTTTATACTTTTAAAAAGAAACTTAACTGTACGCCGATAGGATACAGGAAAAAATCAATTTAACACTTGAAAAGATATGTAAAATAATATATGATAATTTTAGCTTTGACTACGGAGGAATAGATATGAAAAAGTTTTTGGTTTTATTTTTAACTTTTGTTGTTGGCGTAACTTTTGCGGCGTGTGGCGATAGTGTGGATAGCGCCGTTTTGGGCAACGTAAAGGGTTCGGTTTATGAAAATGAATTTATAGGAATAGGTTGCAAACTTGATAGTCAGTGGACGTTTTTTAACGATGAGCAACTTAGAGAAATGAATAATATCGCTGAAGAAAATATGGATATGGACATAGAAGAACTTTTTGAAAATACTACCATAGTTTACGATATGTACGCTGAAAGATATAGCGGTATCGATAATATAAACGTTAATCTTGAAAAGGTAGACCCCGAACAACTTGAAGCATTGGTTATTAAGGATAATTTTAACGCGTTGGCGCCAATGATAGTGTCAAATTTTGAGAGTATGGGTTTTTCAAACGTTACTTATGAAGTGGCAACAAGAAAAATAGATGGGCAAGAGTTTGATTGTCTTAATGTTTCTTACGAAACAGAAGGTATGAGATTGTTTCAAAGTAATATTTCGATAAAATGCGACGGTTATCTTGCAAATATAACCTTTACTACTTCGGGCGGCGATGTTATTGATGAGTTGACCGAAATGTTTTATTTAATAAAATAAAAGGAGATAATAATGAAACTGTTTATTGCATCTGACATTCACGGTAGCGCCTATTGGTGCAAAAAAATGCTTGAGGCATATAAAAACGAAAAGGCAGATAGAATGTTGTTGTTGGGCGATATTCTTTATCATGGCCCAAGAAACGACCTGCCAAAAGATTACGCTCCCAAAAAGATTATTGAAATGCTATCGGAATTAAAAGATGAAATTCTTTGTGTAAGGGGCAACTGCGATACCGAGGTTGACCAAATGGTATTACCTTTTCCAATACTTTCGGATTACGCTCTTATTTCGGTAGACGGCGTAGATATATACGCGACACACGGACACAAGTTTGGCAAAGATAACCCACCGCCACTTAAAAAAGGCGATGTTTTACTTTGCGGTCATACCCACGTTGCCGCAGACGAGCAGGTAGGGGATTTTAGATATATAAATCCCGGCTCGGTATCTATTCCCAAAGAAAATACAGGCAACGGATATATTGTTTTTGAAAACGGCAATTTCACAAGAAAAATTTTGTAATAAAAAATAACGACCTCTCTGTCTTGAGAGGTCGTTTTGCTTTTTAAAGTTTAATATTTATTTCTTTTTCAGTTGGTACGTATTGACGATAGATAATGCCTGCGCTATCTAACATACGTTTTGATGCCTTAACGCCTTCGGTGTCGGCATATTTATCGTACATATATACAATCTCTTTAATGCCTGACTGAATAATTGCCTTGGCGCATTCGTTACAGGGGAAGAGTGTTACGTACACGGTGCAACCTCTAACCGATGAAGTGTTGCAGTTAAGTATTGCGTTAAGTTCGGCATGGCAAACGTAAAGATATTTTGAATCAAGACCTTCACCGCGCTCCCAAGGATACTCGTCATCGTGGCAATGGTGCGGCATACCGTTGTATCCCATAGAAAGTATACGTTTGTCGTCGTTAACGATACAAGCGCCAACCTGGGTAGAGGGGTCTTTGCTACGCAATGCCGACAATGCGGCAATGCCCATAAAGTATTCGTCCCAACTTAAGTATTCAGCTCTTTTCATAATTACACCTCGTAGGTAAATTTTTACTTTATTTTATTGTAACTGATAATATTACTTTTTTCAACACTTTTCTTTGCGTAAAAGAGAAGCGGTTACAACCATAATGGCAGGGAATATGGCAAGCGCTATAAATCCTGTTTCCAGAGTTGATTTGTTTGCGACAATGCCAAGTAACCATGGTCCCATAGAACAACCAAAGTCGCCGCAAAGGGCTAATATGCTAAACATTAGCGTACCACCCGTTGGGAAATGGCGCGCCGCCATAGAATAGGTACCCGGCCAAGAAAGACTTACTGTAAAGCCGCAAAGCGCGCAGGCGATAAGTGAAAGTACAGGTAGATTAAATACGCCAACGCCTACGTAACAACCGATACATAATATATTGTTTATAATAAGCGCTTTTTTTGGATTGAATTTACCGTCTAAAAGCCCAAATATAACTCTACCGCTACCCATACATATTGCAAAGGCGCAAGGACCTAAAAGGTCGCCGACGGTTTTTGGTATACCGAGTGCTTTTTGCGCAAAGAGGGATGCCCACTCTGCCATAGCTATTTCACTGGCGCCTGCGCAAATCATAATTATGGCAAAAAGCCAAAAATCACGATTTTTAAGCAAGGATTTTGCAGTTTTGCTTATGGGGGTATGGTCTTCTATTATAGGCACGCGCATAAAGTTAAACATATTTATAAGCGGAATAATTGCCCAAAGAACAGGAATAAAATACCATTTATCCTGACTCATTATAAATATAAGTAACGTAGAAACAAGAACGGTAAACGCTTGTCCCCAACAATAAAAGGAGTGAGAAAATGCCATATCGGCGCCTTTTTTATCGCCGGGTAAAAGTTCTACGATAGGACTAATACAAACTTCTATAATGCCGCTACCCGAAGCATATACGACAATTGCGATAACAATACAGATGTATGCGTGACTTTGGAATAATGCGGGTAATATACCTAACAAACATAATCCCAATGCCGCAAGACCATGACAAATAATGGCGGCGCCGCGGTAACCTGTTTTTCTAACGATTAATGGTGTGGCGGAATCGACTATCAACTGAACAAAAAAGTTTATAAACAAAAGTCGACCTAATTGTTCGTAGTTAAGATTATAGGGTTTGGCATTAAATATAATAAATAGTATTGGTAAAAAGTTGTTTATAATTGCTTGAACAACAAAACCTGCAAAACAGGCGATTTTTGTACTTTTATAGGTTGCGCTCATTTGTTAAGTTCCTCTATAATATCTAAAAGTTCTTGTGGTTTGCTTATTATGTATTTTGCGCCATTTTTAAGGAGTTCATCTTGTTTTCTAAAACCCCAAAGCACGCCTACGGGTACAGCGCCGCTGTTAACAGCCGTTGCTACGTCCATACCCGAATCGCCAACAAATATGCACTCTGTTGGTTTTACGTTAAGATGCTTCATAGTCATAAGCGCTAACGTTGGGTCGGGTTTTGGCAAAATGCCGTCACGCATACCGATAACAAGGTCAAAGATATTGCCGTAAACCGAGTTTACAACTTTATCTGCCATATCCTGCGCTTTGTTGGTTACGACGGCTATTTTAAAACCATTTGATTTTAGGTCGTTTACAAGTTCGGGTATGCCTGTGTATGCGCAGGTTTTATCGGCGTAATGAATAGCATAATAAGATAAGAAGAGGTTTTTGACTTGGTTAATTTCTTTTGCGGTACGATGCTCGGGTGGTAATGCGCGCTCTATCATTTTGGGTATGCCGTCACCGACAAAATATTTAAATTTTTCTGTGTCGTGGGTGGGGTATCCTTTTGACGCTATAGCATAATTCACACCGTCGGCAAGGTCAAAAAGTGAATTAACGAGTGTGCCGTCAAGGTCAAATAAAACTGCTTTTATCATAGAATGTTCTCCAAATATAAAAATCCCCCAGTCATTAACTTCATTTAATGACAGCCCCCTTTAGGCAAGGGAGCCTTGCGAGGAAATGGATTGTAAAGAAAAAAGCCCGTGTAAATGCTTACACGGGACTTTTAAGTCAAAGAATTGATTAGATAGCTCTGGTAACCTTGCCCGAACGTAAGCAACGGGTGCAGACATTGATGCGACGGGGTGAACCATCAACGATAGCCTTTACCTTCTTAACATTGGGCTTCCAAGTTCTGTTTGAACGTCTGTGTGAGTGAGAAACCTTAATACCAAAAGCAACTTCTTTGCTGCAAATTTCACATTTTGCCATTGGTTGCACCTCCTTTTTGATTCGACCGAAGACTTAATCGGTCACATAGCAAACACAATATTACCACAAAACTTTTAAGATTGCAAGTATTTTTTTAAAAAAATGTAAAATTTATTTTATGTTTGCGAATCTGATAACCATTGACTGCATTTTGAACGTATGGTTGTGAGTTCGGACTTTTGAGAATCGGTTAAATTTCCGCTTGAAATCACCGCTTGTATATCTTCAAAAAGTCTTGTTATGGTTTCCGTATTGTTATCGGCAAATTCGCCGCCTTCAAGTATGGCGAAATCGGATTTGATTCGTTCATACTCGCTTACTGCTGTATCGATGTTTTGGAGCATAAGGTCGCAACCTGAAATGACAATGTCAAGTTCTCGAGTTTCTTTGTAGGGAGAATAATCGGTCAGACAATTTTGAGCGCGTGTTTTGATAGCCAAAATAGTGCTACGATTATCAATAGTTACGTTGAATTCATTTAATCCTTCGATTGGGTCAAACAATGAAGAAATTCGTTTGGTATAGACGGTCATTTCGGTTTTGTTGCCGTCAAGGTCGGTTACAACTATACGATAAATATCTTCGGCATTACCGGGGATTGTGAAGGTGGATTCAACCTTTTCACCATTTAACGTAACCGATTTGAGATTGTGATTTGAAACAACAACGCATTGGGTTGTGTAATAGGTTTTGCCGTCTTCTATACCACTAATCATTGGCACTTCTTCAATAACGACACATTGTGAATGCATAGCAAGGTAGCGAGCTTTTACTGTGTCGAGGTCGTATTCAACGATGCCGCGTTGCGGGTCGGAAAGGATTGCAACACTGCGATCGAGATCGTAACCTATAAGAACCATACAGTGTTCTGGGGCGATCCAAGAGATATCTTTACCGTCTATGCTCCACTGAACTGTGGCGTATGGTTCACGTAGGTTTTTTTCCGTTTCGCCGTACATGGTGCTCCATATAATTACGGGAGTATCGGCTTCGACAAGTTTTAACAAGTCTTCAAATTTTGTTCCGCTATAATCTACCGCTTTGTAAGCGTTATCGGTGTCGGCAAAGTAACGATTTGCCGCGTTGACTATTGGTTTTGCATAGCAACCAAAACCGTTTTTGCGTGGATTACCAACGTATACCTCCCAAAAATCGCCGATTTGGTCGATTGTTTTGTCGAGATAATTGTCTGACATTTCGGTTTTGGAAACGTCGTATCCGTAAAAATTAAGTACGGTGGTAAGGGCTGTGATTTCGCAACCTGTGGGTAATTCGGGATTTTGAGATAGGTATTCTACAGGAAGTTTTACTTTGCTTTTTATAAATCCGCTTTTATCTACCTTGTAGTTTTGGACAATAATTTTGTTTTTACGGGTTGCTTCTACCTGATTTGAGGCGTCAACGATTTTGTCGACCTTTTCCTTTGCGCCATCATCGGTTACTATAATGGTTGCCTCGGGGACAATTACCGTATCGTAGGTGCTGAGCGTACTGAAATTTGAGTTGTAAGAAATTCCGCTTGAATTAAATATAAACGAAGGCGGATTTTTTACAAGATGAACAACTAAAAATGTAGTGCCCACAGCTGCTATGATTGCCGCTAACGCGCAGGATATGTATATTATTAATTTTTGTTGTTGGGTTATTTCTTTTTGGTGACGTGACAATGTTTTTGCTCCTTAAAAATAATATATAAAATAATACCACACTCTGTTTTAAATTACAAGTGAAAACAAAGTGTGGTATTTTTAATTTTTTGTGAATATTACGCAGTAAAGAACACCGCCCCCCTGTCTTTCCAAACAAAAAAGTGTCTCACAAAATGTGAGACACTACTATTAATCTTTTTTTATTTGTTGT
>JAFYQN010000081.1 GCA_017559885.1 Clostridia bacterium | reverse complement strand
CCATATTGACGCATCACTTATTCACGAGGCGGCTATAGGTAAAATAGCAGGTGAACAACTTATAAAGCTTATGACATTAGGTCTTACTGAAGCCCAAGCCGAAGAAGAAATTGTAAACGGTTTCTTAAAATAAATATTTGTTGCTAATTTATAAAAATAGTGGTATTATTAATTTGTTAAATTATGTTAAGGAGGGTTCGTTTTTGAAAAACGATGTTACCATTTCTGCATCGATAGTTACCTATAACGATAGTGAACGCGCCCCCTTAACCGTTAAAAGTATTGTAGAAAATACAAAAAAATATCCGTTAAAACTTTACGTTATAGATAATGCCTCAAGCGACGGCACCGCCGATTTAATTGAAAAATCGGGGGATGCTACCGTTATAAGACAAACAAAAAATTTGGGCTTTGGCGCGGCGCATAACGTTGTATTAGGTCAAGAACTTGGCAAATATCATTTTGTAATAAACCCCGACATAACCTTAAATTACGACGTTATATCAGATGTGGTAGAGTATTTTGAAAGCAATCCCGACGTTGTAATGGCAATGCCTAAAATACTTAATACCGACGGCACTGAACAAAAGTTACCAAAAGAAAAACCTACTTTTAAGAGATTGTACTTTGGTCGATTTTCCGACAAGGTGCGCGCCGAATATGTATGGGCGGACAAAGAGATTACCGAACCCACCGAAATTAAGTTTTGCACGGGTTGTTTCTTTTGCATACGCGCCGACGCGTTTAAAGAACTTGGCGGTTTTGACAAAAGATATTTTATGTATCTTGAGGATGCCGATTTGGCGCTTAAGGCAAAATCACTTGGCAAGGTAATGATGTTGCCGCAGTTTAGCGTTACTCACGCTTGGGAAAGAGAAAGCGCAAAAAGTATAAAGTATTTATTAATTCACATAATTTCCAGTTTTAAATTTTTATTTAAATGGAGGGGAAAACATAAATGAAAATTATGATTACCGGTTGTCACGGTCAGTTGGGTAACGAACTCAAGTCAATCCTTACAAGCGGCAAAAGTGAAATTGGACCTGCGCCCGAGGGTGTGCTTGGCGCCGAGATTTTGCCAGTGGATATTGATACGCTTGATATATCCAATATGACGGCGGTTAGCGATTACGTTAATGCAAATTGTCCCGATGTAATAATTAACTGCGCGGCTATGACCAACGTTGACGGTTGCGAAAGCGACTACCAAACTGCGTTTAAGGTTAACGCGTTGGGTGTTAAGAATTTGGCTGTAAGCGCTCAAAAAATTGGCGCAAAGCTTATTCACGTATCTACCGACTACGTTTTTGCAGGAAACGGCACAAAACCCTACTGCGAATGGGATAAGGTAGACCCTCAAAGCGTTTACGGCGCATCAAAGGCATTAGGCGAAAAGTACGCGTTAAGTTTTTGTGAAAAATCTTTTGTTGTTCGTACTTCTTGGCTTTACGGTTATATTGGCAAGAACTTTGTTAAAACAGTTCGCCGTGTAATAAAGGCAAACGGCGGTATCGGTGTTGTATGTGACCAACGCGGTAATCCGACAAACGCAAACGACCTTGCGCATCATCTTCTTAAACTTGCAGTGACCGAAGAATACGGTATTTATCACTGCACAGGCGAGGGCGAGTGCTCTTGGTACGATTTTGCGGTTAAGATTGCTGAGTATTCAGGTCTTGGCGATACTGTAACACCTTGCACTACCGAAGAATATAACGCAAAATTTAACGTGCCTACAAAGCGTCCGGAGTATTCATCACTTCGTAACTTGGCGCTCGAGTGCACAGTTGGCAATGAAATGCGCGATTGGGAAATCGCTTTAAAAGAATACATCTCAAAGGTGGAGGACTAAAACTATGAAAACTTATTTAGTAACAGGCGGCGCAGGATTTATTGGCTCGAACTTTGTCATCTATATGCTTAACAAATATGATGACATAAAGATTATCAACGTGGACAAGCTTACATACGCAGGTAACCTTGAAAACCTTAAGAGCGTTGAAAATGACCCACGATATAGCTTTGTTCAAGCTGACATCTGCGACAGAGAAGCAATCTCAAAGATTTTTGCTGAAAACGAAGTTGACTACGTTGTTAACTTTGCGGCAGAAAGTCACGTTGACCGCTCTATCACAAACCCTGAAATATTTGTTAAGACAAACGTTGAGGGTACAGTTAATATGCTTCAATGCGCTAAGGTTGCATGGACTATTGGCGATGACCAGTACAAAGAAGGCGTAAAATATCTTCAGGTTTCTACCGACGAAGTTTACGGTTCTTTGGGTGAAACAGGTTACTTTATGGAGACTACTCCACTTGACCCACACTCACCATACTCATCATCAAAGGCATCTGCCGACTTCTTTGTAAAGGCATTTGGCGATACTTATAAATTCCCAATTAACATTACCCGTTGCTCTAACAACTATGGTCCATTCCAATTCCCTGAAAAGCTTATTCCTCTTATTATGAATAACACTCTTCAGCACAAAGACCTTCCTGTTTACGGTGACGGTATGCAAATTCGTGACTGGCTCTACGTTGAAGACCATTGTAAAGCAATTGACATGGTTATTACCGGCGGTAGACTTGGTGAAGTTTATAACGTTGGCGGTCATAACGAGCGTCCTAATATCTTTATCGTTAAGTCAATTATCGAATACATTAAAGAAAACGTTGACGAAACCGTTGGCGAGCATATGATTAAGCACGTTACCGACCGTAAGGGTCACGACCGTCGTTATGGTATCGATCCTCAAAAGATTAAGGACGAGCTTGGTTGGTATCCTGAAACCTGTTTCGAAGTTGGTATCAAGAAGACACTTAAGTGGTATCTTGACAACAAGGAATGGTTTGACAACGTAACAAGCGGCGCATATCAAAAATATTATGACACTATGTATAGCGGAAAAGAGGAACTTTAATGGGTAAGTTTAACTTTATTAAAACTTCTATTGACGGCGTTGTAATTATTGAGCCAACCGCTTACGGCGATAATCGCGGCTATTTTATGGAAACATACCAAAAAGAAGATTTTAAAGCAGGCGGTATTGATATTGACTTTATTCAAGACAATCAATCAATGTCTACTAAGGGTGTTCTTCGCGGTATGCACCTACAACAAAATTATCCTCAAACAAAACTTGTTCGTTGTATCCGTGGCGAAGTATTTGACGTTTGCGTAGACCTTCGCGAAGGTTCACCAACTTACGGTAAGTGGGAAGGCGTTATCCTTTCGGCTGAAAACAAGCGTCAGTTCTTGGTGCCAAAGGGTTTTGCCCATGGTTTTGTAGTACTTTCTGACGAAGCAGAATTTTGCTATAAGGTTGACGACTATTATCATCCAAATGATGAAGTTGGCTTTATGTGGAACGACCCCGATTTTGGTATTGAGTGGCCAATTCCTGCCGATATGGAAATTAAACTTTCCGATAAAGACAAGGTTCACGCTCCATTTAGCGAATACAAGAAAAATAAATAATTAAAATAATAACCTCTCTTCAAACGGTTAAACTAATCGTGAAGGGAGGTTATTATTTTATGCAAAAAGGAAATATGATGTCTTTTGTTAAAGGCGCGGGGGCCGGTATGATTGCAGGCGCTACGGCGGTGGTTGTCGGCAAAATGATGATGCAAGACAGACACAACATATCAAAAGGTTCGACCAAAGTTATTAAAGCCGTTGGCGAAATGGTTGATGGTGTTAACACTATATTTCGATAACGATTATAAAAAAGCCGTTGCTTTATGCAACGGCTTTAAAACTTTTAAGATTATTTTTTCTTTGCAAACTTTTCTTTGTAGATAACCCACAATGGACCTGATACAAAGAGTGAAGAAAAACAACCCGATATAAGACCAAACACCATAGGTATCGAGAAAGAACGAAGTGTTGTAAGACCAAAAATTTCAGATACAACAATAATTGTAAGAACTGCGCATACGGTAGTAGTGGTAGTAACAATGTTACGAACAATTGTGCCAGAAACACTTAAATCCATATTTTCGGCAAGGGTTATGTTGGGATAAATGCGTCTGTTTTCACGAACACGGTCATAAATAACGATTGTATCGTTAAGTGAATAACCAAGAATTGTAAGCACTACCGCCATAAAGTTCATATCTATTTGTAATCTAAAAATTACACACATAAAGAACGCAACAAGCAAGTCAAGTATAAGCGCGCAAAATGCTGTAAGAGAAGCCGACACACCGCCAATTTTTCTAAAGCGAATACCTACATAAACCACAACTAAAATCGCAGTTATAAGCACGGCAACCAAACTCTTTATAAAGAAGTTGCTTGCAACGCTTGGACTTACCGATTCAGAATCGCGAAGCGAGATTTTGTTGTCGGAAAAATCTTTTTCTAAAGAGGTGGTAATTTTCTCTTGTATTTCGGCAGAAACTGAATCTTTACCTGCAAGTGTTATAACAATGTAGTTGGCGTCACCTGCAAGAGAGGTGTTTTTACCAATGGTAAATTCTTTGTCAAGCACTTTACCGATGGTAGCTTTTAAATCTTTTTCGTTAATTTCGCCTTCGTACTCATAAGAGATTTTGGTACCGCCGCTAAAGTTGATGTCAAGTTTAGGACCAAAAGCTATGGTCATTATAATACCTGCAACAATTAAAACAGCATAGGCGATAAGTGAAATTTTAAACCATTTTTTAGTATTGATTGTTTTATTAGCCATTTTTCTTACCTCCGTAAAGAGCAGGTTTACGCATAAATCCGAGCTGTGAAACACTACGGAGCATATACTTAGAAGCAAGAACGCCCATAATAAGGTTGAATATAACGCCTATAAGCAATGTGTAACCAAATGAATAAATAGAACCTGTTATCGATGTGCCAAAGAGTGACATAATCGGTGAGAAAACAGTTCCAAGGAAACTATCTGGCGAACCAAACGCGCCCATAAGAACGATTGATACAATAACGATTGTAACGTTACCGTCAATGATTGCGCTAAGACTGTTTTTATAACCTGACTGGATAGCGTTATCGATTGTTTTGCCACGCTTAAATTCGTCACGAATACGTTCTGCGGCAATAACGTTACAGTCAACACCAACGCCTATTGAAAGGATAATACCTGCAATACCCGGTATTGTAAGTGTAAAACTTGAAATGCCGGGGAAGAAGCCCGAAATACAAGCGATTGTGCCTGCAAGTTGACCGAGTAGCGCAATAGAAGCTACAACACCGTTTACACGATAGCGACCAATCATAATAACGCAAACAATAGCAAAAGCGATAGCGCCTGCAATAACCATAACGTTAAGAGCGTCTGAACCAAGGGATGGAGAAATTATTTGCAACTTGCTATCGTCAACCGAAAGAGCAAAGGGAAGTGAACCTGCGTTAATTTTGTTGGCAAGGTCGATTGCGGCTTCGGCGCTTTCCATACCGTCAATAACGGCCTGACCGTTTGTGATGGTAGTTCTTACCGTTGGCGCAGAAAGCATATCATCATCCATCCAGATGGAAATAACCTGACCTTGATATTGCGCTGTGGCTGCTGCAAATTTTGAAGTACCGGCGCTGGTAAGTTCAAGCGCAACAACAGGTTTTGTTGTGTCGTTAGGATCATAAGTAGCGTACGCTTGCTTAATATCGTCTGAACCTTTAAGTATAACGTTGGTGTTATCTTGACCTGCGCAGAAGGTTAACATTGCGGTCTCGCCAAGTTCTTTAATAGCGGCTTGAGCGTCAAACTCGCTTTCGTCGGCTTTCCAAGGGAAGCGAACGATAATTTGATGATTGTGGCTGTCAACGTGAATTTCATAGTCGGTGATGTTGTTGTTTACAAGACGTGTTTCGATAACCGTTTTAGCGGCTTCCATATTCTCGTCGGTAATTTCAACATCGGTTTTGTCGGGGCTAAACACCGCCTCAACACCACCGCTTATGTCAATACCCCAACGGATATCACCGGCGCCCTTTACGTAAACCTTATGAATGTCGCCATAGTAATTATCAACACCGATAAATGATAAAAGGGTAAGAACCAAAATCAGCGCGAGAATTACAAAAAACGTCGACTTGCTTGAGCGTTTGGACTTCATTTTTTGAAACCTCCAATTTGTTTATATATGATTAATTTATTATACTAAATTTGACATATAAAGTCAAATAAATTAAGACTTAATTGTAGTTGTTTTTTTGCGTGGTATTAAATGTATAATTATTATAATTGTATCTATTATTGCAACAACAAGACACACTATAGTAATTATAACGGAAACGGCAAAAATAATAACGTTTGGTGCGTATGATTTAAAAGAAGGTCTTAACACAACCGATTTAAGACTACTTTCGTTAACCGAAAGCTCGTACGGAAGCGTACCCGCATTAATTTTGTTAGCAAGGTCAACTGCTTCTTCTGCGTTAGGCATACCGTCTATATAAGCTTGACCATTGGTAATGGTGCTTTTTACAGTAGGCGCAGAAAGCATTGTGTCATCCATCCAAATAGAAATGGTTTGACCTACATAAGCCTGTGTTAGTGCGGCAAAATTCTTGGTGCCATCTTCAGTAAATTCAATCATTACAACGGGTAGAGAAGTGTTAGAATCAATAGTAGCGTAGGCATCTTTAATGTCTTCAGAGCCCACAAGCAAAACGTTAGTATTGTCAAAACCTTCGCAAAAGGTAACCTTTGCCGCTGCGCTCAATTCTTTAAATATTTTTAAAGAATCATACTCGCTTTTGTTTGGGAGTCTAATAGTTATACTGCCATTGGGGTTAGTTTCTACTTCATAATCGGTAATGTTGTTGTTTACAAGACGTGTTTCTATAATCGTTTTTGTACTTTCTATATCTTGTGAAGATATTCCTTCGTTAACACTTGGCACTAAAGTCGCCTCGATAGCATCGCGAGTATAGTAAACGTCTGGAATACCTTTTACATAAATTTTTCTTACATCGCCATAATAACTATCAACACCAAAAAAAGATATATACGATGCCGCAACCGATAAAATT
>JAFYQN010000080.1 GCA_017559885.1 Clostridia bacterium | reverse complement strand
GTGTCACTTCTTTGTGATATTGTACCGCTTGAACTTGGTCCCGGTGTTAAAACAGGTCTTAATATTAAAATTGACAACCCTGCTCAACTTGGCGCCGACCTTGTTGCGGGCGCTGTTGGAGCTATTAGCGAATATACCCTGCCCTGCGTTGTTATAGATATGGGAACTGCCTCTACAATAAGCGTTATTGACCGCAATGGTGCATACCTTGGCGGTGTAATTTCGGCAGGTGTTCGTCTTACGCTTAAAGCGCTTACCGAAAACACGGCTCAACTACCTTCGATAGATATTAACGCCCCAAAGTCAGTAATCGGTTCTAACACAGTTGATTGTATGAAATCAGGTCTAATATTTGGTACCGCCGCAATGCTTGACGGATTACTTGATAGAATTACAGATGAACTTGGCGAAATACCAACCATTGTTGCTACGGGTGGTCTTTCTAAAGATATAATTTGCCATTGTAAAAATGACATTATATACAATGCAAACCTCTTACTTGACGGTTTGCGTGAAATATATGAAAAAAATAGATAACCAGAGGTGCTTCTTATGTTAAAACAAGAACTTATTAAACGCGAATTACCAGAACTTCGCTCCCGCGAAGAAATGGTAGAAATTATGCAACACGAGGTTTACGGCTACTTGCCAAAAAACAATTTCGAGTGGTCGGTTTCAAATCAAAAGAATCTTGAAATTCGTTTCGCTAAAGGAAACGTTATTCATTCTTGTGTTGATTTTACCCTTACAAATGAATATGGTTCTCATACGTTCCCTGTTCATAGGGTTTTGCACCAAGACGGCAAAAAGCGCCCTGTTATCCTTTGTCTTAACTTTGACCAAAATGTTCCAAACAAATATTTCCCAATAGAAGAAATTGCTGAGCAAGAATTTGACGTTATTACCTATTGCTATACAGACATCACAACTGATGATGCCGATTTTACTACAGGTATTGCTCCGCTTGTATTCCCAAATGGACGTCAAAACGATACCGATTGCGGCAAGATTGGTCTTTGGGCATTTGCTAACATGCGTGTGCTTGACTACGCGCTTACACTTGAAAACACCGACGCCAAAAACGTGGCTATCCTTGGTCACTCACGACTTGGTAAAACCGCTTTGGTAACAGGTATGTTGGACGAGCGTTTTTCTCACGTATTTTCAAACAATGCAGGTTGCGCAGGCGATGCTATCGCTCGCGGCGGCACAGGTATTCAATTTGATAAAAACGGTGATTTCCTCATTGAAAGAGAATTCCGTGGCGAAAACATCGAAGTTATCACAAGAGTTTTCCCATATTGGTTCTGCGCAAACTACAAAAACTATGCAGACCAAGGCTTTGGCACCAATTTTGACCAACACTTTGTACTAGGTAGTATTGCTCCACGTAAAGTGTGTGTAAATGCTGCAGAGCTTGACTTCTGGGCTGATCAAAAGAGTGAACAACTTTGCTGTATGGCTGCGGCAAAAGCTTGGGAAAATATGGGTCTTGACGGTATCGAAGAATGTGATCATTTCCTTACTGCAGGCGAGCGCTTACTTGACGGCAACGTTGGTTTCTTTATGGCTCCTACCAAGCACTTCTTATCACGTCACGCTTGGAATAACTATATGGAATTTATGCGTAGACACCTTAACAAATAAAGATTTCAAATGTTAAAACAAGAACTTATTAAACGCCAATTACCAGAACTTCGCTCCCGCGAAGAAATGGTAGAAATTATGCAACGCGAGGTTTACGGCTACTTACCAAAAAATGACTTTGAGTGGTCGATTTCAAACCAAAAAAATATTGAAATCCGTTTTGCTAAGGGCAACGTTATTCATTCCTGTGTTGATTTTACCCTTACAAACAAACATGGCTCTCACACCTTTCCTGTACATAGGCTTTTACACCAAGATGGCAAAAAGCATCCGGTTATTATTTGTATCAACTTTGATAAGGACGTACCTAACAAGTATTTTCCTATAGAAGAAATTGCCGAGCAGGAATTGGATGTTATAACATATTGCTATACCGACATCACAAGTGACGACCCCGATTTTACTACCGGAATTGCGCCACTTGTTTTTCCAAATGGGCGTCAAAACGATACCGACTGCGGCAAGATTGGTCTTTGGGCTTTTGCTAATATGCGCGTGCTTGATTATGTTCTTACACTTGACGGCACTGATGAAAAAAACATTGCTATCCTCGGTCACTCACGTCTTGGAAAAACCGCGCTTTATACCGGTATGATGGATGAAAGATTTGCCTTTACTCTATCAAACAATGCAGGTTGTTGTGGTGATGCTCTTGCGCATGGCGGCTCGGGACTACCTGACTCTAACGGCAATTATGCCCTTGAAAAAGAGTTTCGTGGAGAAATTATCTCAAATCTTACAAGTATTTGGACTATAAATTGGTTTTGTAATAATTTTAAAAAATATGAAGTTCAAAACTTCTCCAACGAATTTGACCAACATTATGTTTTAGCAAGTATTGCTCCTCGTAAAGTTTGCGTAAACGCTGCTGAACTTGACTTTTGGGCTGACCAAAAAAGCGAACAGCTTTGTTGTATGGCGGCAAGTGAAGCTTGGGAAAAATTAGGCCTTGTAGGTCTCCAGGATTGCGACCATTTCCTTACAGCAGGCGAAAAATTACTCCAAGGTAATGTTGGTTTCTTTATGGCACCTACAAAACATTTCTTATCGCGCCACGCTTGGAATAACTATATGGAATTTATGCGCAGGCATCTAAACAAATAATTTTGAGGTAAATTTATGTTAAAACAAGATTTATTAAATCGTAAACTTCCCCAATTGCTTTCACGCGAGGAAATGATAGAAATTTTACAATGTGAGGAG
>JAFYQN010000079.1 GCA_017559885.1 Clostridia bacterium | reverse complement strand
GGTCGCCAAACCTTTGCGACGTAACTGTTGCGACACAATGCGCCACACAAAAAAGACACTGCTTTAATTTAGCAGTGTCTTTTTATTAATTGCTTAATTTATAAGAGAGTGTCATCAAACTATCGCCAAAGTGAATATTTTCAACCTCGACACCCGGGTGGTCAAGGGCAATATCGTAATGGCTAAAATTCAAAAATCCTTTTACGCCGAGTTTAATAAGTTGGTCGCAAATTTCTTTTGACGCTTCCTTTGGTATGCAAAGGATTGCGGCACGTGGCATATTTTCGCGGCAAAATTCATCAAGCGTAGAGATATGTCTAATCGGTACGTTTCTAACCATTTGACCTACCAAAGACTCTTTTGCATCAAACATACCAATAAGATGAAAACCCTTAGATTCAAAGTTTATGTAATGCGCAATTGCTTTGCCAAGGTTGCCCACGCCAATAAGTATTGCGTTTTGTGGTTTGTCCAAACCAAGTATTCTTGCAATCTCGCCTTGCAATAATTCTATATTGTAGCCGTAACCCTGTTGACCAAACTCGCCAAAGCAGTTAAGGTCCTGTCTTATTTGACTTGCGGTTAATTGCATTCGCTCTGACAATTCGCGTGAAGAAATACGTGTCATACCCTCTTTTTTTAGTTCGCCCAAAAATCTATAATAACGTGGCAAACGCTTTATAACCGAGTTTGAAATGCCTGTTGGATTCATTGTATATACCTCTAAAAAGATTGTTAAAAAATTGAACAAGTCTATTTTAAAAAATTTTTTTAAAAAAGTCAAGAAAAAATGCTTGACAAATTTAAAAATGTATGTATAATAAAAAATGTAAAAAGTAGTAATGATTACTACTTTTAAGAAAAGAGGTGAGTTATGGCTAACTATTCAAAACAACGAGAGGCAATTTTAACCGAGTTGCAAAACCGTTGTGACCACCCCACCGCCGCACAGGTTTACGAGGGTGTAAGACAGGTAATACCCAATATCAGTCTTGGTACAGTTTACCGTAATCTCGCGGCGTTGGTCGAAAGTGGCGAAATACTAAGCGTTTCGGTAGGGGACGGCAAAGAACACTTCGACGGCGATAAATCTTTTCATCTGCACCTACACTGTAAAAACTGTGGCGCAATAATTGATTCGCGAGTCGAACGAGAAAAACTAAAAAATCTTGCCGACTTAGACGGTTTCACACCGGAAAACAGTGTGTGTGTAGTTTACGGACTATGTAAAAATTGCAATAAGCAATAAAATAAATTAAAAATAAAACTTTTTTGGAGGATTTAAAAATGAAAAAATACGTATGCATGATTTGTGGTTATACTCATGAAGGAGACGCAGCGCCAGACGCATGCCCAATTTGTAAAGCACCTGCAAGCAAATTCCAAGAACAAGCAGGCGAAAAGACCTGGGCTGCAGAGCACGTAGTAGGCATCGCAAAGGGCGTTGACCAAAGAATTATTGACGGTCTTCGTGAAAATTTCAACGGCGAATGCTCAGAAGTAGGTATGTATCTTGCAATGTCAAGAGTAGCGCACCGTGAAGGTTATCCTGAAATCGGTCTTTACTGGGAAAAGGCAGCTTTAGAAGAAGCAGAGCACGCAGCAAAGTTTGCAGAGCTTCTCGGTGAGGTTGTTACCGACTCTACAAAGAAAAATTTAGAGATGCGTGTTGACGCTGAAAACGGCGCAACATTAGGCAAGTTCGAACTTGCTAAACTTGCAAAAGAGCTTGGTCTTGATGCAATCCATGACACAGTTCACGAAATGGCTCGCGATGAGGCTCGCCACGGCAAAGCATTTGAGGGACTCCTCAACCGTTATTTTAAATAATTAAGATAATTAAAGGGAGTCGTTTACGGCTCCCTTACGTTTTTAAGTAAAGGGTGATATTATGTTAGATAAAAAGGTTATAGAACTACTAAACGACCAAATAAACAAAGAGTTTTACAGCGCGTATCTATATCTTGATATAGCGAATTACTACACCGACAACGACCTTGACGGTTTTGCAAATTGGTATAATATTCAAGCGCAAGAAGAGCGTGACCACGCATTGCTTTTCTTAAAATATTTGCAAAGCAACGGCGAAAAGGTAACGCTTGAAGCGATAGCAAAACCTGACAAAGAGTTTGGCAGTCACATTGACCCACTCCTTACCGGCGCCGAGCACGAACGATACGTAACAAATTTAATCCATACAATTTACGACGCGGCATATAGCGTAAAAGATTTTCGCACAATGCAGTTTTTGGATTGGTTTGTAAAAGAACAACTTGAAGAAGAGGAAAATGCAGACAAACTTGTAAATAAATATAAACTATTTGGAGACGACCCAAAAAGTCTTTATCTTCTTGACCAAGAACTTGCAACACGCGTTTACACCGCGCCGAGTTTGACACTATAAAATATTGAAAATAAAAATGGAAGTGCTATAATATATATAGCACTTCTTTTTTTGCGAAAATTTCGGGGAGGTTGTTTTATGAAAAAATTAGTTTCTTTGATTTTGGTTTTGACAATGTGCTTTTCGCTTTGCGGTTGCGCTACGATTTATGAATTTTTTGAAATAGATCCTGTTGTAAATGTTGCGCTTTTTGGCGTTGACGCGCGCAATG
>JAFYQN010000078.1 GCA_017559885.1 Clostridia bacterium | reverse complement strand
CCTCCTGCCCATTTATTAAAGCGAAAATCACACCGATAAGCGCACCGATTGCACCGGCTATCGCGATTGATCCGACGATTTTATCGAAACAACTGACATAAAGCGGATTACGGCGGTTGTACATTTTCTCAAGCTGTTGGGATAATGCTTCATTCTGCTTATTTTCCTGCTCCGGTGTCAGCTTTGCACCCAATGGTTCGCCGCAATCGACACAAAAAATGCGATCATCGGCGTTGTGTGCACCGCATTTCTTGCAAAGCTTCATACAATCTCCTCCTTGCACTCTTTTGATTTCATTATAACAGGAGGATGTTATCTTTTGCAATGCTTTTGAAGCGCAAAAATAACAGGGAAAAGAAAAAGAGTGTACACGTTTGTGTACACTCTTTTTGGAGCTGATAACCAGATTCGAACTGGTGACCTCGTCCTTACCAAGGACGTGCTCTACCACCTGAGCCATAGCAGCATTTTTTGCGACCACATTATTATATTATAACTAGTGAACAATGTCAAGAGTTATTTTTAATTAAAAATATTGTTTTTAAATTTCTATTATGATATACTTATTTTATCATAATAGACGTGTGGTGTTGATATGAAGAATATAATTACCATAATTAAGCTTGCGTTCTTGGTTTTAATAAATATTCTCGTGTGTTCGATGGATATAATTTTTTACACCAATGGACTTATGGATAATCTTTTATGTTTTATTCCAATTGTCTTATTTCTAACAGTTTTTAATTTTTTGTTTTGTAAAAAGTTGGTACATATTATTTTAATTCAAAGTGTTGCGACTGTTAGTTGTTTTGTTTGTACTATAATTTCGGTTTGCTTGTATAGCGTAAATATTGGTTTTGATGTGGAAGGTTTAGTTGTTTCGGTGTTGTTTATTTTATTGCAAATTTATGTTTTTGCGGTTGTATCAGTTATATCAATTTTAATTAAGAAATTTTTGATGAATAAGAAAAACAAAAAAGTCAACACCGTATAAACATAGTTGTTTTAAGTTTTTTTATTTGGGAGAAATAATATGAAAAAGGTAATAGTTGCGTTTTTGATTATATCAGTTTTATGTTTAAATGGATGTAAAAAATTATCTTCTGATACTTCAAGTGATATTTTAAGTAATATTTCGAGTATTGAATATGTCGATAACCTAAACGATTCAAGTGACGCATCCATTATCTCCTCAATAAATTCTACCACCAACTCGACAACATCAAGCGTTGTTAGTGATAATTCGAGCGATACACAAAACACAATTATTCGTCCTGAAAAAGTAAAGACTATATACGGTTTTAAAGAGGGTATCTCTGATCATATTAAAAATACGTTTTACGATACTAAAAACGGTAATACTTTACAATATTGTCTATTTATACCCGATGATTATTCTGCCAATAAAAAATACCCTGTAATTTTGTTTTTGCACGGAGCAGGTGAGATTGGTACTGATAACGCATCACAACTTACAAATATAAAAAATATGTTTTCAAAAAATCCTGACTACGTCTCACAAGCAATCGTCATTTGTCCACAAACACCCGAATGGTGGCGCTTGGATCGGGATTACGGCGACCGAAAAGGAACGCTAAGCAGTGCAATGAACTTGCTTGAAGAAATTCAAAAACAATATTCTTGTGATGAAAACCGAATCTATTTAACAGGACTTTCTATGGGTGGATATGCTACTTGGGAGTTGCTACAAAATTATAGCCATATTTTTGCGGCGGGTGTTCCTGTTTGTGGTTTTGGTAATGAAATGAATGCGGCGGCACTTGTTGATATACCGATAAGAATTTATCACGGCACAGCCGACCCGACTGTATCTTTTTCTAGTTCACAATCTATGTATGATGCCATTGTTGCCGCTGGTGGCAAAAAGGTGGAGCTTTTCCCACTAGAGGGTGTTGGTCATGATGCATGGAGTTATGCTTATGCTGATACCACCATGTTTGAGTGGATGTTTTCACAAGATAAATCTAAAAGCACACCATCTCCAATTAAACCTGTAGGACCTTTTAGAATTGTAGACTCAAACGGAAATAACGTTATTACTATTGATGATGTAATAGACGTGGATTATTCAATTGTAAACCTCGAAAACCGGGTTATGTAGACATTGAATTGATTCTTACCGACGAGGGCAAAGAAAAATTGAAAAATGCCTATGTAAAAAGTGGCGGAAAAGAGTTTACAGTTTATTGCCGAATGCAAAAGATTTATTCTTTTACAGCAACCGAGCCGCCTGTTGATAACAAATTTGTAATAAGCGGTGTGTTTAAAATTGACAATTATCTTGCTTATTACAATATGCTTAACGATGCCTGTATAGAAAAATAATGTTTTAAGTTTTAGGGTGTTTTTATGAATATTAGCGTTAAAGAGATATATCCAAAAGTTTTTAAATCAAAGTGTAAACAAAAAGTATTTGTCAAGTTTAATCACGATGAGGATATCGATGTTTCCTTGTTGAGTATTAAAATCCAACCAATGGAGCAATATTCTGTTCCGCATACGGCGCTGTATCGCATTGATGAAGAAGAACGTTACGATTACGTTGCGTTAAACGATTGTGGTGGCGAGTTGTATTGTGTAGAGTATGATTTTACCACTGAGCAACAATATAGCCTAAAAATCAAATATAACGATAAAATTATATGTTGGTCACACCTGTATTCGCTTGACGATGACCTTGCCGTGTTAAAAGCATATAAGGGTGATACACATTTACATAGTTGTCGTTCAGATGGCGAGGGTACACCGTTTGAGGTCGCTTGCAATTATAGAGCGTCAGGCTTTGATTTTATTGCGATTACCGACCATCACAAGTTTGCGCCGTCTTTGGAAGCACAAGGCGAAATAAAAGAATTAACTAATGATTTCT
>JAFYQN010000077.1 GCA_017559885.1 Clostridia bacterium | reverse complement strand
TCTTTTTCGGACAAGATTCCTCAATATGCAAAAACTGTGGAAGTTTGGTACGGAAACCTATCAGAATTTTTAGAGCAGTATAATTTTGAATTGCCTGAGTTACCAAAATTGGTAGTCGGTTCTTCAAGCGCTAAAGATGAAACGTTGATAAGTTCGCTAATAGATAAATACGGCAATAAATTGCTTGGTACTACAGTTAACGTTACAACGTCAATCGTTTCTATTGTGGTTGATCTTGTTCTTGGAGTTGTTTTTGCGATATATCTTCTTGCGCAAAAAGAAAAACTTGGCAACCAAATTAAAAGAGCATGTCTTGCCCTCTTTGGCAAGACACGCGCAGACCGTTTAGTAGAACTTGCCGCGCTAACTGATAACGTTTTTGCAAAGTTTGTTACAGGACAGCTTACCGAGGCAATTATAATAGGAATACTTTGTTTTATTGGTATGACAATATTCAGAATGCCCTATGCCGGTATAATTTCGGTTCTTGTCGGATTTACGGCGCTTGTTCCTATGGTAGGTTCATTTATAGGTACGGGCATCGGCGCGGTTTTGATATTGTTTGAAGACCCAATTAAAGCTGTTTGGTTTGTATTGTTTATAATAATACTTCAACAATTTGAAGGTAATCTTATTTACCCGAAGGTAGTTGGTAAATCGGTAGGACTTCCGGGTATTTGGGTACTTGTTTCGGTTACGGTTGGCGGCGCGCTTTTTGGTATACCGGGTATGCTTTTCAGTGTTCCGTTGTGCACGGTTGTGTATGTCGTTTTCAAAGAATATGTAAATGACAAAATTAAAAATCCGCAATCGGAAGATGACGACGAAACCGAAATGGTCGAAGAAATTAAAGAATAAAATTAAAAAATCACTGCTTAAATTTAAGCAGTGATTTTTGTTTATTCCCAGTATTTTCGGTCTAAACTTCTAAAACGAAGGGCTGTACCGATGTGCTCTTTTTGTATTATGTCGCTGCTTGCAAGGTCGGCAACGGTGCGCGCGACTTTTAGTATGCGGTCGTATGCTCGAGCGGATAGCCCCATAGCATCGAAACTACGACTTAGGTATGCGCTCGCGTCATCGGTCATTACGCAATGCTTACGAAGTAACGACGGGGTAAGTTGCGCGTTGCAGTTAATACCCGTGCCGCGATAACGCTCAAGTTGTAACTGACGCGCGTGATTAACTCGCTCGCGTATTTGCGCCGAGGTTTCGCCCTGCGCTTTATCTGATAAAGATTTATAGTCGACGGGCGGCACTTCTATATGCAGGTCAAGTCGGTCAAGTAGCGGTCCCGATATTTTGTTAAGATATTTATGCACTGCGTTCATAGAACAAGTGCAGGGTTTTGTGGGGTGCCCGTAATATCCGCAAGGACAGGGATTCATAGCGGCAATAAGAATTATATTGCTCGGATACGTAACGCTACCCGATGCGCGCGTTACGGTAACCGTGCCGTCTTCAAGCGGTTGACGAAGCGCTTCCATAGCGTCACGTTTAAACTCGGGAAGTTCATCTAAAAATAGTACGCCGTTATGTGCCATAGATATTTCACCGGGTTTGGGTACAGTACCGCCGCCCGAAAGTCCTACCGAAGAAATGGTATGGTGCGGCGAACGGAACGGACGCGTGGTAACGATAGGGTGCGTTTTATCAAGCATACCCGCTACCGAGTGAATTTTTGTGGTTTCTATTGATTCGTCAAATGTCATAGGCGGCAATATTGTTGGCATACGCTTTGCAAGCATACTTTTACCCGACCCAGGAGGACCTATAAGCAAAATGTTGTGTCCGCCTGCCGCCGCTACTTCAAGCGCCTTTTTTGCCAAAACTTGACCCTTGACTTCGCAAAAATCAAGCATTGCCGATATAGGAGCATCTTGCATGGGTACGGGTTGCGCAACCTGTAACGGAGTAAAACCTGTAAGGTGGTCGATAAGTTCTTTTATGTTTTTTATGCCGTAAACGTTTATACCCTCAACTGCGGCGCCTTCGGTTGCGTTGTCGAAGGGAATAAAAATATCCTTTATACCGTTTTGTTTTGCCGTTATTACCATAGCAAGAACACCGTTTATACTGCGCACTTGACCGTCAAGCGATACCTCGCCTAAAAAGGCGCAATCACGTATATCGGCGTCAAGTTGCTTTGAGGCGATAAGTATAGACGTAAGTATTGGAAGGTCATAAACCGCGCCTTCCTTTTTCTTGTCGGCAGGGGCAAGGTTTACGGTTATTCTACCTGTTGGGAATTTATATCCACAGTTTTTAATTGCGGCGCGCACGCGGTCGCGCGATTCCTTTACGGCGGTATCGGGCAAACCTACCACGTCAAAGGCAGGAAGTCCACCCGAAACGTCGGCTTCTATTTCGAGCATATATGAGTTGAGTCCAAAAAGACCAACGCTTTTTACCATTGAAAACATAAACAAAATCCTTTTTCGACGTTATTTTTAATTATTTTAACACATTTATCGTCATAATGCAAAAAATTAATTTTTTAGTAACAAATATTAAAATTATTGGGAGTATAATAAATATGAAAAGAGGTAATTTAATGAATTTTAGATATAAACTTATGCAGTTTATGAGCGGTCGTTATGGCATAGACCAACTGTTTTATTTGCTTTTTGGCGTATCTACCGTGCTATCGCTTATTAACTGTTTTGTTCCGTGGCTTGCCGTAAAGGTGATTGTTCAACTTTTAATTTACGTGATTATGGGATTTGCTTTTTATAGAGTTTTATCGCGAAATGTTTGGGCAAGGTCAAGAGAGAATCAGTTGCTTGCAAAATTTATAACACAAATCAAAAAGCAAAAAAACATTCGTCGTCAGCGCAAAGCCGACTATACGCATATTTATAAAAAATGTCCGCGATGTCACGCTGTGTTGCGACTTCCGCGTCGCAAGGGTAAACACACCACCGTTTGTCCTAAATGCAGCAAAGAATTTAAAGTTCACGTCTTTAAAGCGTAAAAGTTTTTTATTGACTTTAAAAATATGATATCTTATAATAAAGATTGGTGTAACGACCAATCTTTATTTTTGTTTTAGGCGGTGTAAAATGCCACAAATAAAATTTACAAAAATGCACGGCATTGGTAACGACTACGTTTATATTAACTGCTTCGAGCAGGAGATAGAAAACCCCAATGAATTAGCCATAAAAATGTCTCCACGTCGATTTAGCGTGGGCGCAGACGGTGTTATTTTAATTTGTCCGTCCGACGTGGCAGACGCAAAAATGCGTATGTTTAATCTCGACGGAAGCGAGGGCAAAATGTGCGGCAACGGTGTTCGTTGCGTAGGTAAATATATCTACGATAACGGTATTGCCCACAAAAGTACAGTTACAGTCGAAACCTTAAGCGGTATAAAAACGTTAGAGATTACCGATAAAGACGGTCTTGCCGACACAATAACGGTTGATATGGGCAAGGCGGAATTTAACCCTCAAAAGATATCTGCAATTGCCGATTGCGAAAGTATAATTGATACTGCAATTACCGTAAAAGGTAAAGATTATAATATTACCGCCGTTTCTATGGGAAATCCCCACGCGGTAACCTTTTGTGATGAGATAGACAGTTTAAATCTTTGTGAAATTGGTCCGCATTTTGAACATCACGAAATGTTTCCCGAAGGTGTCAACACCGAGTTTATACGCGTGATAGATGACAAAACCTTACAAATGCGCGTTTGGGAGCGCGGCAGCGGCGAAACCTTTGCCTGCGGCACGGGCGCGTGCGCGGCGGCAGTTGCGGCGGTGGTTAACGGATATTGCAAACAAAACGAGGAAATTACAGTTTGTCTTGTAGGCGGCGATTTGTATATAACCTATACCGATGACGGCACCGTGTTTATGCGTGGTGGCGCGACAACTGTTTTTGACGGTGTTTATGAATATTAATCGAAAGAGGATATAAAAATGGCAGAAAAAGATTTTTCAAAACTTCTTTACAATGCGGTTATGACACTCCAAACACAAGAGGAGTGTCAACACCTGTTTGAAGATTTATGCACCCCTAAAGAGATTAAATCCATAGCGCAACGCTTTGCGGTTGCAAAAATGCTTAGCGAAGGCAGAATTTACAACGATATCGTTAAAGAAACGGGCGCGTCAACTGCGACTATTAGTCGTGTTAACCGCACTATGAGCAAGGGCAGTCGCACTGTGCTTGAAAGATTAAGAACAACGGAAGAATAATATGTATAACGAATTTGCATATTCTTATGACGCTTTAATGACCGACGTAGACTATCAAAAGAGAACAGATTATATCTGCTCTCTTTTTGAAACGTTTGACCGTATGCCTACGCTTATGCTTGACCTTGCTTGTGGTACGGGCGAGTTTAGTAACCGTTTTGCAAATATGGGTGTTTCGGTAATAGGCGTTGATATCTCTTACGACATGCTTTCTATCGCCCGTGAAAAGAGCGCAGAGCAGGGGGCTGACGTGTTATATCTTTGTCAGGATGCCGCGATGCTTGACCTTTACGGCACAATAGACGGCGCGATTTGTTGCCTTGACTCGCTTAATCATATAACCGATTACGAGCAGTTTTGTAACGCGATATCGCGTGTGTCACTCTTTTTAGAAAAGGACCGACTTTTTATATTTGACCTTAACACAATATATAAACATCGTTGTGTTTTGGGTAATAATACCTTTATTATTGACACCGACGACGTTTATTGCGTGTGGCAAAACGAGTATCAAGAAAAAGACAATATTGTCGATATAAATCTTGACTTCTTTACTCCCGATGGCGATGCGTATTATCGCTCTGGCGAGAGTTTTTGCGAGCGCGCGTATGACGACGCTCAAATTAAAAACGCTTTGCAAAAAGCAGGTCTTAAAATAGAAGCGGTGTATGAAGAACTTACACAAAACCAACCAAATGATACTACTCAAAGGGTGGTTTACGTTACAAGGAAAGTGAAATAAAATGGGAAAACTTATAAGATGTATAACCTCTGACGGACTTGTTATGGCGACGGCGCTTGACAGTACCGATATTGTAGCCGAGGCCGAAAAACTTCATAAAACTTCGGCGGTTGTAACTGCCGCTTTGGGTAGACTTCTTACGGCTACCTCGCTTATGGGTAACGCGCTTAAAGGCGAGGAGAATACCATTACCGTAAAAATTGACGGCAACGGTCCTGCGGGAGCTGTAATAGCGGTTGCCGACAGTCGCGGTGACGTGCGTGGTTATGCGGTAAACCCCGTGGTAGAAATACCACTTAAAGAAAACGGCAAACTTGACGTTAGCGGCGCTGTGGGTCGCGATGGTACGCTATACGTTATAAAAGACCTCGGTATGAAAGAACCATACAACGGCTTTGTGCCGATTGCGACAGGCGAAATTGCCGAAGACATTGCGGCTTATTATGCCGTTAGCGAGCAAATACCTACAGTGTGCGCTTTGGGCGTGCTTGTAAATCCTGATTTGACCGTGCGTGTTGCAGGCGGTTATATTATTCAACTTCTTCCTGCGGCTTATGGTTATGATGAGGTTATTGATAAACTCGAAGCAAATATCAAGGTTATGAAACCAATTACTACCTTGCTTGACGAGGGCAAGGATATATTAGATATTGTAAAAATTGCACTTGCAGGTTTTGAGGTAGAGGTTCTAGAAGAGCAGACAACTGAATATAAATGTAATTGTTCACGCGAAAGATTTGAAACCGCGCTTAAATCCCTAAATAAAGAAGAACTTGAGCAAATGGCTGATGAAATGGAAAAAGCCGAAACTGTTTGTCAGTTTTGCGGTAGTGTTTACTCATTTACCAATGATGAAATCAGGTCTTTTTTAGAAAAATAAAAATTTTTAAAATTTTTTAAAAAAATGCTTGACAATAGCTACTCGTTGTGTTAATATAGTGTTCGTCGCCGGTGAGTTGCGATTAACAGAGCCAGCGTTTCGTGGGAGCATAGCTCAGCTGGGAGAGCATCTGCCTTACAAGCAGAGGGTCACAGGTTCGAGCCCTGTTGTTCCCACCATTTGGCCTGGTAGTTCAGTTGGTTAGAACGCTAGCCTGTCACGCTAGAGGTCGTGGGTTCGAGCCCCATCCAGGTCGCCATTTGCCTCTGTAGCTCAG
>JAFYQN010000076.1 GCA_017559885.1 Clostridia bacterium | reverse complement strand
TGGTATGAACGTATTTTTGAAATGAAAATTTTTGCGCTCGGAAGACTTCAGTTTGAACTAAATCAAACGTGGTTTGAAAGCGAAGTTAACGGCAAGGTATACCCAAAAGGCACAAAGGTTTTAAGCGTTCATATTCCACGCACGGGTACCAAGCTTGAACATTCGCTTGTTGTTGATTCATATAATCGTGCTCGAGAGTTTTTTAAAGATCAATTTGATGGTGATATAATATTTATTTGTAGCAGTTGGTTGCTTTATCCTTGGAATAGAACTGTGTTAAAGGATGGGTCTAATCTTGCTCAGTTTTATGATGATTATATTATTGTTAATTCGGGTGAGTACGCTAATTATAACGAGGTTTGGCGTTTGTTTGATTGTATGTATGACGGTAATGTCGATAATTTACCAAATGATACGTCGTTACGTCGCGCTTACATAGAGAGAATAAAAAACAATCAACCAATTGGTTATGGCACCGGAGTTATAATATAACAAAAAGGGAGGCATTTTGCCTCCCTTTAATGTTTATGCAAGTTCTCCAATTTCCATATCGTAAAATTTACAAATGCCTTCGCAAGCGGTAATTCCCAAATGAAATGAAGGATACATTTTGTTAACCGATAACGTAGTTGTTACACCGTCGAGCGAAAAAGTAAAACTATCTTCTTGAATTATTGCTTCAAGTGTATGAATTTCGTCTTGCGCAACGTTAAACTCCATACCAAGAAGTTTGTGATAATTAATTTTAAAGTTATCACTCCATAAATCCCAAACATTTATACCATTTTTCCATACAACAATTTCTTTATAATCGTTATATCTTAAAACACCGTTATCGTCGGTAGTGATGTCTTTAACCATTGAAATTAACGGCGCGGCAAGACCACTAAATGAAAAACGTGTAACAATTTTGACAGGGGCGGTAATTTTATCTTTGGTAATAACACTTACATAACCGTATTTTTGGTCACATCCCGAAGGGTTTTCACTGTTTTGAACCCAACCGTCGCATTGGGTTAAAGTGGGTGTTTCGTGAAAACGATTTGTATACGCATAGGTAAGTTTACTTATCTGCCAAGACTTGTCAGTAAAAGATACATACATATTTTAAACCTCATAATATTTTGTATTGATTATAATTTGTATAGTTTGTTTTGTCAACAATTACCGCATATTTCAATAACTTTTGCATTTAAAAGTTGCGCGTCTTCTTTAATGTGAGTTATAAGTAAAACAGGTTTGCTTTTATTCAAAAATTCACGTTTAATAACCTGCGCTATAATTTTTTTATTATCACTGTCAAGACCATTAAACGGTTCATCTAAAATTAGAGCGTCGCCATCGTAAACAATAGCGCGTATGATAGCAACTTTTCGTTTCATACCGCCGCTAAGTTGCGACACGCGTTTTTTTCGGTCATCCCAAAGTCCAAATTCTTTTATTAATGCGTCGGCGATTGGATATTTTTCATTAGGTATAACTAAACGAACGTTGCTTAACACATCTTTGTTTTCAAGCAATCTGTCTTCTTGAAAAACGGTTGATATTTTTTGTGGAACAATAACGTTACCAATAATTACGTTTTCGAGTCCAAGAATAATACGTAAAACGGTAGTTTTTCCCGAACCCGATGTACCATAAAGTTGAACACATTCGCCTTCGTTTACGTTAAGATTAAAATTATTTAAAATTTGTTGTTCGCCGTAAGAAAAGGAGATGTTTTTTAGTTCAATCATTTACCGCACCTCCGTTTTTTATAAGGTACTTATTTACAATAAATTTTAATAAAAATTCAATTATTATACTAAGTAATACTACATTTAAAGTTACGGCATAGGTTACGTCATAATCCCAAGAAGTTTTACTGTCGGATATTAATACGCCTAAAGAATTATTTGTTTTACAAAGCACCTCGGCTGCAATGCCCGATTTCCAGGCAAGTCCTAACGCATTTGAGCAAGAAGAAATAAAAATAGGCAATATTGAGGGAATTTTAATACGTAATAAAGTCTTAATATACGACAGTTGATATACTTTTGCAAATTCTAATAGTTTTACGTCTATGTTGTCAAGTCCGTCATTTACTGTTTGCCATATTATAGGTACTACCATAAGTCCTACAATAAGCGTTGGCATAATATTACTTTTTACAAAAATGTATAGCAAAACAATAATCGCAACGACGGGGACCGAACGAATAATTTTTAAAATAGGGGAGATTAGCGAATATGCTAATTTTGAAATGTGTGTTAAAAATCCTAACAGAGCGCCTATAAATACGCTTGCAAAAAAACCAAAAAATACGCGCGCAAGTGTTAATAATTCTGCTTTTAAAAATTCAAACGTAAATGCAATCTCCCACCATTTTTTTAATACTAAAAAAGGTCCGGGTAATAATAATTGCATATTAGGATTTAAAAGAATTGCAAGGCGAGAAACGGCCTCCCACATAAATATCCAGAAGGCCGCAACGCTTAATATCTTAATTGTTTTTTTTAAAATAGATTCTTTAGTCTGCTTTGTAGTATAAATCATCAGCAGGTAGTTTACCTCCAATTGAAGTTGGGTTTGCTTCAAATAAAACGTTAAAATAACCATTTACGTTTGTTTTCATTTCATCGCCAATTATATAACATAGATTACTGTTTGGAATAGCAAGT
>JAFYQN010000075.1 GCA_017559885.1 Clostridia bacterium | reverse complement strand
GTCCTAATTTTCTACCACCAAGGAAAAAGTCGCCCGATGTTTTGTTTTTGTCTGATACGGAGAAACCAATAGCAACCATCATAATCATATAAGCGATGATGGTGCCAAGTATCACCCAATCAAAACCTGACATAAAATACACCTACTTAAATTTTTAATAAAATATATTATATCATATAAAAACACAAAAATCAACACTTTAAAGCGTAAAATTGTTATTACTTTTTATAAGTTTATATTGCATTATTCTTTTATTAAATTTTTGTTTTTCATCCACCTAGCTAGATACACAACAGGAGTATCTAACAAACTTGTAAAAATATATATTACGTAACTTGAAATCATAATTGATATAAAGGTTTTAAAATCGTACATATTCCAAAATGCAACAGTGGTAAAAATTATTGTGTTTACAAGTTGAGAAACAAGGGTTGAACCGTTATTTCTAAGCCATAAAAAGCGTTTGCTATCCCCTGTTATCTTTTGTGTTAAAGACCACCATTTGTGATAAAGCCAAACATCGAAGCGTTGTGATACAATGTAACCTAAAAAACTTGCCGCAAGCAGTTGCGGTGTAGTACTAAAAATAGCAGTTATGTGTTCACGAGCCCGATCATTTGTCGACGGTGAATAAAGCAACCAATATTGTGTAAAACAAAGCATTATTACCGAGGTAAACACCCCAAGCCATACGGCTTTATTGGCGCTTTTTTTACCTTCATTTTCGCTTAAAATATCGGTTACAAGATACGTGGATGCAAACATAACATTACCAAGAGTTTGTTCCATGCCAAATCCGTCAACCAACATTAGCACTTCAATATTTGCAAGTATTGTCGCAATTACGGTCATAACATACATACCAACCTTACCAAAAATGCGATATGCAACCATTATTGCGCCATAAATTAATAGGACAGAACCTATTAGCAATAATTCATTTTTCATTATATTTCCCTTTCATAAGGGGCAAAAAAAGGATACACCAATACTATGGCGTATCCTTTAAATTTTAGCCCATAGTTTTGTTTTTAGACAGGATGGTTTCGAACTGTCTTTTATAAAATTTATTATTTTACAACAATATTTACAAGGCGCTTCGGAACATAAAGTTCTTTAATAACCGTCTTGCCCTCAATTTCAGCCGCTACTGCACTGTCTGCTTTTGCAAGTGAAATAGCGCCTGCAGCATCAATATCAGCCGCAACATTGATTCTTGCCCTGATTTTGCCATTTACCTGTACCGCAATCTCAACAGCAGCATCAACACATTTTGCTTCTTCATATTGTGGCCATTCGGCAGCGTTTAGCATACCGTCAAAGCCTGCAACCTCCCAAAGTTCTTCGGTCATATGAGGAGCAAATGGATTAAGCAATGTAATAAAGGTCTTGAACTCTGCGCGATTGATACTACCGGTTGCGCTAATTGTGTTTAGCAAAGACATCAAAGCGGCAATTGCAGTATTCATTTTAAGAGTTTCAATATCATCGGTAACCTTTTTAATGGTCTTATGAATTTCAGACTCTATTTCAGCGCGATAGCTATCGCCATCAACCAAAATATCAGCAAGTGAGAATACCTTGTCAAGGAAACGCTTACTACCCTTGATAGAAGACTGACTCCATGGAGCCGCTTTTTCAAAGTCGCCGATAAACATTTCATAAACACGCATTGTATCTGCGCCATAGTCACGAATAATCTCATCAGGGTTTACTACGTTACCGCGGCTCTTAGACATCTTTTCACCGTTTTCACCCAAAATCATACCGTGACTTGTACGTTTTGCATAAGGTTCTTTGTTAGGCACAACACCAATATCATAAAGGAATAAATGCCAGAAACGACTATAAAGCAAGTGGAGTGTTGTATGCTCCATACCGCCGTTATACCAGTCAACCGGTCCCCAATATTCGAGGGCTTCCTTAGATGCCAAAGCATCTTTATTGTTTGGATCACAATAACGCAAGAAATACCAAGATGAACCTGCCCACTGAGGCATAGTGTCGGTTTCGCGTTTTGCAGGCGCGCCGCAACAAGGACAAGTTGTATTAACCCACTCATCAATCTTTGCAAGTGGTGATTCACCGTTATCGGTTGGCTCGTATGAGTCAACGTTTGGCAAAGTAAGTGGTAAATCGCTCTCATTTAGTGGAACGTAACCGCATTTTTCACAGTAAACCATAGGAATTGGCTCGCCCCAATATCTTTGACGAGAGAATACCCAGTCACGAAGCTTGTAATTAGTCTTGCGTTCGCCAAGACACTTTTCTTTTAGCCACTCTTGAATTTTAACCTTTGCGTCTTCTACCGATAAACCGTTAAGGAAGTCAGAGTTTACCATAACGCCTGTGTTACAATCGGTAAATGCTTCTTCATGCACGTTGCCGCCTGCAACTACTTCAATGATTGGAAGGTCAAATTTCTTAGCAAAATCCCAGTCACGAGTATCGTGCGCAGGAACAGCCATAATTGCGCCCGTACCATAAGAAATAAGAACATAGTCAGAAATAAAAATCGGAATTTCGGTATTATTTACAGGGTTAACAGCTTTAATACCCTTAAGCATTACACCGGTTTTATCCTTAGCAAGTTCGGTACGCTCAAAGTCGGATTTTTTAGCCGCCTCTTGCTTGTATGCTAAAACTTCATCATAGTTTTCTATTTCATCTGCCCACTTGTCCAAAAGAGGATGTTCCGGCGACAATACAGTATATGTAGCGCCAAAGAGTGTGTCAGCGCGAGTAGTAAACACTTGGAACTTGTCGCCACTTGTTGTACCAAAGTCAACCAAAGTACCATATGAACGACCAATCCAGTTGCGTTGTTGTGTTTTTACGCGTTCAATAAAGTCAACGTCTTCAAGACCATCGAGAAGTTTTTCTGCATAATCGGTAATCTTAAGCATCCATTGGCTTTTTTCTTTTTGTACAACTTCACTACCGCAACGCTCACAAACGCCGTTAACAACCTCTTCATTTGCAAGAACACACTTACAAGAGGTACACCAGTTGACTGCCATTTGCGACTTGTATGCAAGACCTTTTTTATAAAGTTGCAAGAAAATCCACTGTGTCCATTTATAATAATCAGGGTCAGTAGTATTTACTTCGCGATCCCAGTCAAATGAAAAACCAAGTGATTTAAGCTGACGCTTAAAGTTTGCAACGTTCATCTTGGTAACTTCGGCAGGATGAATGTGATTTTTTATAGCGAAGTTTTCGGTAGGAAGACCAAATGCATCCCAACCCATTGGATAAAGTACGTTAAAGCCCTGTAAACGTTTTTTACGCGCAACAATGTCAATAGCGGTATAAGAACGTGGGTGTCCAACGTGTAAACCCTGACCTGATGGATAAGGAAACTCTACAAGACCGTAAAATTTAGGTAATGTGTAATCGTTTTTTGCGGCGAACGTTTTGTTATCGTCCCAAATTTGTTGCCATTTCTTTTCAATATCAGTGTAATTATATTTCATCTTAATCACCCTCTGCTTCATCAAGAATTGTTGTTAAATCAATTTCGGTAGCGTCGCTCCACATACTGTCAAGGTTATAAAACTCTCGCTCATTAGGAGTAAACACGTGAACAATAACCGACGCATAATCAAGCACTATCCAACCGGTAGTTTTACCCTCGATATGATGGGGTTCTACACCCTGTTCTGCCAATTTTTCCTCAACTTCGTCAGCAAGCGCACGAACATGGGTCGAAGATGTTGCCGTTGCAATTACAAAATAATCGGCAAGTGTGGTAAGATTGTCAATCTTAAGCGCTTTTAACTGCTTTGCCTTTTTGTTGTTTAAGGCGTTAGCAGAAATATTTAAAATGTTTTGTGATTCCATTATTTACTTCCTTTCAAAGCATTTTCGTTATAAGCTTTTACAGTGTCAATATGAAGCGGTTTGCCGCGTGACACCAAGTCGTTTATTGTATATGAAAGAGCATAATCAAGTGCTGCCTCCATAGAAATTTCTACCTTTTCTCGCATTATATCAATATCGTCATAATCGCGGTCAGCCGAAGTAAAGTCGGCAAGGTATAACAACTTTTCGAGTTGTGTCATACCCTCTCGCGCAGTTGTATGATAACGAATAGCGGTAATGATTTCTTTATCATCAATGCCAAGAATATGTTCAATGTAAGCCGCGCCCGACATAGCGTGCCAAAGTTTTTCGGCCGATTTTTCTATATCGTTTAGCATTATACCAAACTCACTGAATATATGCAAGTGTTGTTCTTTCAAATCGTTTTTTGTAATATCGTGCAGCAGTCCTGCAAGATACGCTTTGTCTTGGTCTCCGCCATATTTTTTCGCAAGTCGTACGGCTTCATCTGCAACGCAAAGAGAGTGGTTGTATCGCTTGGGAGTCAAGCGTTTTTGCAATATTTCTTTATATTTTAAATATTTTTCAGACATTATATATTCCTTTTTGAACAATGTAGTCATAAATTTTTTGTGGCAGTAAATTTTTATCGATTTTTTTGCGAAGTTG
>JAFYQN010000074.1 GCA_017559885.1 Clostridia bacterium | reverse complement strand
TATACAATATCTACCTGTAATTAAATCGATAAGAGAACGGTAAACGGTAACACAACTTGAAATTGTGGTTTTAAAGGTATATTCAACAAAGGTGAAAAAATTCTTTTCTTCTCCAACTACTTTAAAATCGATAGTAAGTAGGTTTATACCGTCAAGTTCTTCATTTTTAAACCTAACGTTGCGAAGTTTTACCTTTTCGCCATTACGTTTTACCGTTATATCAACCGCGCCGTCATCAACATTACTAAAAGAATACCACAAATCATCATAGGCAAAAATTTTTCTGCCGTCAACAGCAATGATTTCGTCGCCAACCTCAAGTCCGTGTTCACGGCTCACAACAGGTATATCATCTCTAAATCCAGCAACGATTGTTGTGGCAAACATTTCTTGTGGAATTAAAGTTATCGCCACCAAAATAAAACCTAATATAAGATTAAACACTGCTCCCATAACGACAATCAAAAAACGTCGCCACGGTTTTTTGTTGCAAAAAGCGCGCTCGTCGCCGCTTTCTTCGTCCTCGCCTTCCATAGCGCAGTAACCGCCTATGGGCAAAGCATTTATCGAATACTTTGTTTCACCTTTGCCCCACTTTAGCAGTTTTGGACCCATACCTATAGCAAACTCATTTACACGAACGCCTAAAAGTTTTGCCGCTATAAAGTGACCAAACTCGTGTATAACAATAAGCACTATAAAAAGAAGTATCGCTATAAGATATGGTAACACATTGTTTCCAAAAAATGAAATAACTTTGCTAAAATATTCAATAATAGCAGTAATTTTAATCACAACCTAAATAAAAAAATTAAAGCCAATCTTTAATCACTTCAAAAATTCTGTCCGCGATAGTTTTCATACCAAGGTCACCGGGATGATTTGCAACGCCGTAATGTTCAAAAAGTCCTATTGCTTTCATCTCATCAAGTTCGCCCAAATCGTTAATAACCACAAGCGGCCAACCCATTTCTTTAGATAATTCGGCAACTACGCTGTCTGCCGTATGCTTCCAAAATGAAGTGGTAAGTACAATTTTAGCATTACCGCTTTTATTAAGATAATTGATATAATCAACGTATTCTCTCTTAAACACATCGGCATCAAAATCTTTCCAAGGACAGTTTTCAATAAAGCGAACAACGATTATGTCTGCGTTAAAATCGCGCGCCTTTTGATAGATAGGATACGCTTCTTTACCGTTTGCAAAATCGCGTTCCCATTTATATGCCTGACAAATACAAAATGTTGCATCAGGTGCAACATTTTGAATATGACCCTCAAGCACGTGAACGTAGTCCTTTTCTTTAGCGGATGCCGCCATACCCCACTGGTTGTTCCAACCTATTTCTGCCTTTGGCTCGTGTAAGGTAATCGAGTTACCTGCCATCATTACACGAACACCGGTATTATTTTCACATTCAAAGGTAACGTCATGCGCATCGCCTAATTGGTCTTCTGCCTTAACGGTATTTTTTTCAATTTGATTCATTTATATCGCCTCTCTTACAATTCTACGCGCTTCTTGGTCGGCGGCAAAAATATCTTCAACAGTAAAGTTGTCTTTATTTTGACACATATTCATTGCCTTTTCGTTGAGTTCTGCTATCTGCAAGAATTTAATTTTGCCATCTAAGAAAAGTTTTACCGATTCTTCATTAGCGCCATTTATAGCGGTCGGATAAAGTCCACCGCGATTTATTGCCTCGATACACAGTGGCAAAAGTCTAAACGTATCGGTATCGGGCTTTTGGAAGGTAAGCGTACCAACCTTGAATAAATCAAGTCCTTCAAAGCACATATCGCGCTCGGGGTATGTTAGCGCATACTGTATAGGTAATTTCATATCGGGTGTGCCAAGCTGACCTATAACTGCGCCGTCGCTTAGTTCAACCGCCGAGTGAAGTATGCTTTGTCTATGGACAAGCACCTCGATTTTTGAAGCGGGGACGCCGAATAGATGCACCGCTTCGATAACCTCAAGACCCTTATTCATAAGCGAAGCGCTATCAATGGTAATCTTTGCGCCCATAGACCAGTTTGGGTGATTTAGCGCATCCTTGACCGTAACGTTTTCGAGTTCATCACGGGTTTTACCAAAGAATGGTCCGCCCGAAGCCGTAAGCAAAATCTTTTTAAGACTGCCTTTGGGCGCGCCTTGAAGCGATTGGAATATTGCCGAATGTTCGCTATCTACGGGAAGTAGCGTTACTCCCTTTTCTTTAAGTTTGCGGTTTACTATCTCGCCGCCCGTTACAAGCGTTTCTTTGTTAGCGAGGGCAATAGTATGACCTGCGTCAATCGCCGCAAGCGTTGGACGAAGTCCTGCAATACCAACGATTGCATTAAGCACCATATCGCACTCGAGTGATGCAAGCTCACAAACACCGTCAGCGCCCGATAATACAACCGTATCGGTATCTGAAAGTCTTGCTTTTAAATCGCGAGCGGCATTTTCGTCAAACAACGCTACATATTTAATACCAAATTCACGAACTTGATTTTCGATAATGTCTACGCTTTTTCCTGCCGCTAAACCCACAACCTGATACTTTTGAGGATTTGCGCGTACAATGTCGAGCGCTTGAGTTCCTATTGAACCGGTCGAACCCAAAATTATAATTTTTTTCATTATAGTACACCCAAAAGCATAAGCGCGAATACAAGCGGTGCAATAAACAATATGCTATCTACTCTATCAAGTATGCCGCCGTGACCGGGGATAAGATTGCCGTAGTCTTTTATTCCAACCTTACGTTTAATGATTGAAGCAAACAAATCGCCCACCATACCTGCCGCGCAAAGCGGAACGGTAACCAAAAATACAGGTATAATTTTACCAAAGTAACCAAAGCACAATGTAAGCACAAGACCTACAACTACGCTTGAAACCACGCCGCCAAGAGCGCCTTCTACAGTTTTGTTTGGACTTATCTCGGGGCAAAGTTTTGTTTTGCCTATACTTACGCCTACAAAATATGCGCCAATATCGCAAACACTTGAGAAGTTAAGCACCAACAACAAGTAGAAAATTCCGCCCGACATTATTGTGATGGTCGAAATTGCTGAAAAACCATACGCGTAAAGAAGCGGCATACCACAAAGAGTGGCAATTTTAGCAAGGTCAAATTCATCTTGATAAACAAGAATAAGTACCGCGCAAGCAATTATATAAATAATTGTTGCGATTATTGCCGCAACAAGCGATTGCAAAAGCACGTACGCGTTGTTGTAGTCTGTGCAAAACAGTTTGTAAGTGTACTCGTTAATATTGTTAAAAAGAAATACCATTACCACGGTATAAAACGCAGGTATGATTTTAAAAAGAATATTTTCTATTCTTGCCGCGTTACCAATAAGTTCAACCACACCAAGAGCCGCAACAATAGCAACAAAAGTGGTAATGATTAAATTTTCAACGGCAAGTCCAAGCCATAATACAAGTATGACCATAGCGCCCATTACAATGCCTGAAACAATACGCTTTTTCATAAATTTTTCCTCCTAAACGCCGCCAAAACGACGATTTCTTTTGTTATAATCTTCTATCGCCTTATCTAAATCACTTGGTTTAAAATCAGGCCACAGTATATCAGAAAACCAATACTCCGCGTAAGCCGACTGCCATATAAGATAGTTTGAAAGTCGATACTCACCACTGGGTCGTATAATAAAGTCGGGGTCGGGTTGACCGCTTGTGTAAAGTTTGTCGGATATCATTTGTTCGGTAATATCGTTTGCGTCAATTCCTTCGGCAACGATTTGTTTTACGGCATGAACAATTTCATCACGACCGCCATAATTTATCGCTATGTTAAGATGCAAACCGGTTGAGCCCGCGGATTCTTTTTCACATTCCGCCATCAAACGTTGAATTTCCTCATCTAACGCGCTACGGTCACCTATAAACTGCAACTGTATATTTTCGTCTTTAAAACTTTTTGTATCTTCAAGGTATTCCTTAAAGATTTTCATAATGTTATCAACCTCTTCTTTGGGACGTTTCCAATTTTCAGTAGAAAAGGCGTACACCGTAAGATATTTAAGACCTATTTTATTGCAGTATCTTGCAATATCTTTAAACGTTTTAGATCCTGCCGCGTGACCTGCCGTTCTTGGTAAAGCGCGGTTTTTTGCCCAACGGCCATTGCCGTCCATAATAATTGCAATATGGGTAGGCAATACTAACTCAACGTCTTTTGTCTTTTTAAAGATTGCCATATCAAAACCTCTTTTTAAAAAGTGATAATTAAAGCGGATTTTAAAATCCGCTTTAAAGTAATTATATTTCCATTATCTCTTTTTCTTTTATTGACTGAATTTCGTCAACTTCTTTACAGAATTTATCTGTAAGATTTTGAATTTTCTTTTCGCCGTTTGCCTCGTCATCTTCGGTGATGGCATTGTTCTTTTTAAGCACTTTAAGTTTATCGAGCGCGTCACGACGCTGATTACGAACAGCAACCTTTGCATCCTCGCCTTTTTTACGGATATCTTTTACTATATCCTTACGACGTTCCTCGGTAAGAGGTGGGAAGTTAAGACGAATGCTTGTGCCGTCATTTTGAGGGTTGATACCGATTTCGGAAGTAAGGATTGCCTTTTCGATATCTTTAAGGGTTGTTTTATCCCAAGGTGTAATAAGCAAGGTGCGTGCTTCGGGCACAGATACTGCCGCCATTTGTTGAACGGGTGTAGGCACGCCGTAATAGTCAACGTTTACGCGGTCAAGAACTGCGGCATTAGCGCGACCTGCTCTTATAGATTTATACTCACGCTCAAGCGCGTCGATAGATTTTCTCATTCTTTCTTCGGTATTTTTAATTAATTCGTTCATAAGTATCTCCTTTTGCCAAACTAAATTTTAATTTTAGATTATTTAACTAAAGTGCCAATTGTTTTACCGCATACTGCATCGACAATATTGTGGGGATTGTTAAGATTGAAAACAAGTATATCTATATTGTTTTCCATACAAAGTGATGCAGCGGCAGAATCCATAACGTGAAGTTCCTGCGCTAAAACGTCGTGGTGGGTAAGCGTGTCATACTTTTTAGCGTTTGGATTGGTTTTTGGATCACTGTCGTAAACACCGTCAACGTTGGTTGCCTTAAAGATTACGTCGGCACCGATTTCAACACCGCGAAGCGCTGCCGCAGTATCGGTAGAAAAGAACGGGTTACCTGTGCCGCAACCAAATATGACTACCCTACCCTTGCTCAAATGGCTTACCGCTTTGTTGCGGATATAGGGTTCTGCAATTTGACGCATTTCGATAGCTGTTTGCACACGTGTTGTAACGCCCAACTGCTCAAGCGTATCGCAAAGCGCCAATGAATTTATTGTAGTAGCAAGCATACCCATGTGGTCAGCTCGGGTGCGGTCCATTTTACCGCTCGAACGTCCTCGCCAAAAATTGCCGCCGCCTACAACGATTGCAACTTCTACGCCTAAATCAACACATTCTTTTATTGTTTTACAAACCTCTTCAACCTTGTCAAAATCAATTCCTGAACCTTTTCCTCCTGCCAAAACTTCGCCACTAAGTTTAAGCAAAACGCGTTTGTAAACGGGTTTCATACATAACTCCCCCAATAATATATATTATATTTAATATTATTTTACAATATCGGTGTATTAAAGTCAATCCAAAAAGAAAAAAATTTAAATCTCGGACACACAAAATGTATCCGAGATTTATTTTTATTTCTTGTATATAGTTTTATAAACAAATAACGCTATCGCTGCAAGAGGAATGCCAACCACAAAACCATAAACAAAATAGTTTATATTTAAAATATCTTTAAGAATTACAAAACCTACACCTATAGCGTACGCTAAAAACTTTGCGGCAAAAAACAACAATGTTTTTTTGCCGTCTCGCTTATTAAAAGCGTAAATTAACTGCTCTGTAAGGCATATTTGCCCTGCTCCAAAAAGCAAAGCAACAATAAATCTTGTCAATTTTATCACTCCAAACTGTCGGCAATTTTGTAAATAAGATTTTCGGTCTTTTCCCAACCAAGACACGGGTCGGTAATAGATTTTCCGTAGATATGCTCGCCGATTTTTTGCACGCCGTCTTCAATATAACTTTCAATCATAATACCTTTTACAAGGTCACGTATATCGTGATTGTGATTGCGACTGTAAACAACGTCTTTTGCAATACGGATTTGCTCTAAATATTTTTTAGACGAGTTTGCGTGGTTTGCGTCAATAATTACCGACGGATTTTTAAGCCCGTATTCTTGATATAGTTCGCAAAGATGCGCAATATCTTCATAGTGATAGTTCGATATATTTCTGCCTGCAAAATCCATATAACCGCGCAAAATCGCATGGGCGGTATCGTTACCCGAACTTGTAACCTCCCAACCGCGATAAAGATAGGTGTGAGAGGTTTGCGCCGCTTTAATAGAATTCATCATAACGGTAAGGTCGCCGCTTGTAGGATTTTTCATACCAACAGGGATTGATATACCACTTGAAACGAGGCGGTGTTGTTGATTTTCTACCGAGCGCGCGCCGATGGCAACGTAACCCAAAATATCCGAAAGATAACGATAATTTTCGGGGTAGAGCATTTCGTCAGCGCAGGTAAATCCGTAGTCAGCAAGCGCCCTCATATGCAAGTCACGTATAGCGATAATACCCTTTAACATATCGGGTTGCTCTTCGGGGTTGGGTTGATGAAGCATACCCTTATAACCCTCGCCCGTAGTACGTGGCTTATTAGTATAAACACGAGGAATAACCAAAATTTTATCGCTTACATCGTCGGCAACCTTTTTAAGTCTTCCCATATAGTCAAGCACTGCCTCTTCATTATCGGCAGAACAAGGACCGATTATAAGCAAAAACTTGTCTAACTCGCCCGTAAATACCGCCTTTATATCGGCATCGCGTTGCGCCTTTATTTTTGCCAATTCCTCGGTTACGGGGTATTGCTCTTTTATTTCTTTTGGTATTGGCAATTTTCTTTTGAAATCCATGCTCATATCAATTTTTCACCTTCGTTAAATGTCTTTCTGCGCGCGCTTGACAGACGCATCATATCGCGCATTGCTTCACGGTCGCCATTTTTAATGGTATCGTAAAGTCGGTTAAATACATCGCGATAACCATCCATTTCTTGCAAAAGCGCTTCACGGTTAGCGAGAAACAGTTCACTCCACATATCATCGTTAATATTTGCAATTCGGGTAAGGTCACGGAAGGAGTCACCCGTATATCTCACAAGGTTAGGATCTCCGTTTGCGCACATAAGCGATATCGCGATGCCATGCGTTAACTGTGACAAAAAGGCAATCATTTCATCGTGTTGTCTAACTGTAAGACTTGAAATATCATTAAATCCCAAAGCGCGACCCAAATCGCAACAAAGACGTATTCCGTCGGGGGTGTTGCGGTTGGTAGGCACTACGATATAGTTTGCCTTTTTAAAAATAGTTTCGTCGGCATTACGCACACCGCAACTTTCTTTACCTGCCATAGGGTGAGCCGAAATAAACTCGACACCTGAGGGTAACATATCTTGAACACGCTCTACAATACAACCTTTAACACCCGTAACGTCGGTTATAACGGTACCGGGTTTTATGAGATTTCCATAAGCTTCTATCCACTCAATAAAAGTGTGAGGATAAAGCGCAAAAATTATAAGTTGCGCCTGCGCTATAAATTCAGGATCCACCTGTGTTGTGCCGCCCGATATAAAACCTTCGCCCACAGCATAATCAATATCGTCTTGATTTAGGGTTATAACCTTTACGTCAAAACCCTTTTTGGTAAGCGCTTTAGCATAACTACCGCCCAAAAGACCAAGGCCTACGATAAGTACATTTTTTACATCATTTAAGTTCATTTTCTATCACTGTTCCAAAAGATTTTACTTTTTCAAAATAATCGGGATAACTTTTTGCTACCGATTCGGCCTCACTTATACTGCCGCCCGTAAGGGTGCAAAGCAGTGAAAGCGCCATAACAATACGGTGGTCATTGTGACCGCAAAGCGTTTCGGTCGGGGTTTTAATTTCTCCGCCGTAAACCGTAACGTCATTATCATTTACGTCCATTTTTATACCAAACTTATAAAGTTCTTGTTGCATCGCTGTAGCGCGGTCACTTTCTTTTATTTTAAGACGTTTTGTACCTGTAAAATGCGTTGTACCAAAAGTAGCCGACAGCGCAAACATAACGGGTGCAAGGTCAGGACACTGTGACAGGTCAAACTGCCTTTTGCCTTCTTTTAGTTCCGCGTACATTTGCTTGTAAATCTTATCGCCCTGTAACGAATCGGGGTCAAGACCTGTGACCGTAACGTCGCCGCCTAAAAGATTAAATCCGTCTAAAAATGCCGCGTTTGAATAATCCCCCTCGACGGTCATATCTTTGGCGATATACTTCTGACCGCCTTTGATTTTATATGTGCGGTTGCATTTTTTTATTGTTACGCCAAAATCATTTAAAGATTTTATTGTCAAATCCACGTAGGGTTCGCTTTCATACTCACCAACGATTTCAAGTGTGCTATCACCGTCTAAAAGCGGTAGCGCGAAAAGCATTCCCGATATAAACTGACTTGATATATTGCCTGCTATCTTATAATTACCCGATTTTAACTTACCGCAAACGGTAACTCCACTATCGTTTGTTTCAAACAATATGTCATTTTGCTTTGCGATTTGCTCATAAATTGTAAGATTACGCGCAAAAAGTCGTTCGCTTCCCGTAAGCAAAATTTTACTGTTCGATAGCATACAAAGCGGTATCATAAATCGTAGCGTGCTACCGCTTTCACAGCAGTTAAGCGTCGCTTTGCCTGAAACAAAGGGGTTAAGACCGCCAGCGTTTATAACACTACCATTTTTTTGTACGCTTGCGCCAAGCATTTTTAAACAGTCAAGCGTTGCAAGTATATCGTTTGAATATTCTATATTATCAATTTTACTGCCACCCGACAACGCGCCGCAAATAAGCGCTCGATGGGCCATTGATTTTGAGGGTGGCGCGGCAGTTTTGCCTTTTGCTTTTGATTTTTTAATAGTAACAATCATTAGTTTTTTCCGTTTTCGATTAAAGTATCTATCGCTCTTAAATAACCGTCAAAACCAAGACCTGTAATGGTCTTAATACACGCTTGACGCACAAAACTTACCTGACGAAAATCTTCACGTGTTTCTACCGCCGAAATATGAACTTCAACAGTAGGCAACCCCACCGATTTTACAGCGTCTAAAATCGCAACGCTTGTGTGGGTGTATGCCGCAGGATTTATAACGATTCCGTCAAAAGACTTATAAGCGGCCTGAATTTCATCTACCAAATCGCCTTCGTGATTGGATTGATAAATTTCTACTTCTAAACCCTTATTTTTAGCATAATCGGTAATAAGTTTACACAAATCGTTATAAGTGTTTTTGCCGTAAATATCGGGTTCGCGAATGCCAAGCATATTAAGATTTGGTCCGTTAATTACAAGTATTTTCATTTTAAAAAATCTTCCTTTATGGCGGTTGTAACGGTATTTATTTCGCCATCATTTATAATTTTTTTATCTGCTTCGTTACAGTAAATGTCGTAACGTTCATTATATCTTTTTACAAGGTCGTCACGGTTGCTTGAAAGCGGTCGGTCATCGGTTGTGATAAGTAACTCTATAGGACGGTCAACAAAGTAAATTTTTCCGTTACCCTTTAAAAGCGTTACGTTTTGCTCACGCAAAATTGCGCCACCGCCCGTTGCAATAATCGTGTTTTGCTTTGCCGAAACGTCTACTATAACCTGACTTTCTATATCGCGAAAACCGCTTTCGCCAAACTCGGCAAAAATCTCGGGGATTGTTTTGCCCGATACTTTTTCAATCTCTTTATCGGTATCAACAAACTGCATATTCAACTCATTTGCAAGTTGTTTGCCTATGGTTGTTTTTCCGCTTGAAGGCATACCAACAAGCACTATGTTTCGCTTTTGCTTTACGATTGCGTTATAAACTGCATCTACTTTTTCTCTGGACACTTTTGTATCTGTAAAAAGTTCTGCCGCAATCGCCGCCTGCGCCACCAACATATAAAGACCGCCAATAGCGTTTATACCCTTTTGTTGTGCCTTTATCACAAGGTTAGAACATAGCGGATTATAAATAGCGTCAACCACCGCTTCTAAATTATTAAAACGGTCAATGTTTATCGACTCGCCAATTATATTGGGGTACATACCGCAAGGCGTAGTATTTATTATAACCTGCGCGTCACAAAAACGCTCGTACATATCCTCGTATGTAATACAGTCTTCCTTTGCCGTGCGTGAAACCCTTATAACGCATTTTGCGCCAAGATTTTTTGCTACGGCAACCGCCGTTTTAGAGGTGCCACCGCTACCCAAAACCAAAACTGTTTTGTCTTTTATTTTAATACCCTGTCTATCAATTAGCGCCGTCATACCGGCAAAATCGGTGTTGTATCCGTAAAGTTTGCCGTTACGGTTTACTATGGTGTTTACCGCGCCAATTTGACGCGCGGTATCACTTACAAAATCAAGATAAGGTATTACATCCTGCTTATATGGTATGGTTACGTTTATTGCTTTAAAATCCCTTTGGGTCATAAAGATGTCAAGTTCACCTTTAGGAATTTCTTTAATCTTATAATCGTAATCAAAAAGTAAATTGTGTATTTCTTTTGAAAAACTGTGGGTTAGTTTTTCACCAATACAACCGTATTCCATTATACAAACCTTCCATATATTTAAAAGTATAAATATAGTTTGAAAGAAAATTATTCACAGTGTCGTCTTGCAGTGAGTGGTGCTGTATATTTTATACCGCCCCTCACAAAAGCGGCGCTGTGGGTAATTTTACTCAAACTTTGCCAACCAGTCCGTTCCAAATTTACTGCAAAGCATATCCGCAATAACGAGCGCAGTCATACTCTCAACCACTACCTCTGCGCGATGCACAATACACGGGTCGTGTCTGCCACGCGCCGCGAGGGTTGTGTCGCTCATAGTGTTTATATCAACTGTTTTTTGTTCTTTACCAATAGTGGGGGTCGGTTTAACAACGGTGTTAAATACAATTGGCATACCATTTGTAATGCCGCCAATTATACCGCCGTTGTTGTTGGTATAGCATTTAACCGCGCCACCCTCAACGTACATTTGGTCATTTGCTTCACTACCTTTTTTATCGGCGTAATCAAAACCCAAACCAAATTCTATACCCTTTACCGCAGGAATAGAAAAAACAGCGTGAGAAAGCATACCTTCAACCGTATCAAACCACGGTTCGCCAACACCAGCAGGAATACCGCTAACAACAGTTTGCAATATACCGCCTACGCTATCGCCGTCGGCTTTTGCGCAGAGAATTTTTTGCTCATATTTTTCTTTTTCGGTTTCGCCCGCAATACTTTTTATGCTTGTATTTACATTGATTCCTTTTTTATTAAGCGCAGGTATTATAATCGCCCCTGCCGCTACGATTGATGCCGTAATGCGACCGCTAAAATGTCCGCCGCCGCGATAGTCCTGAAAACCATTATAACGACAATTTGCCGTATAATCGGCATGAGATGGACGCATTTTATACTTCATCTCGCCATAGTCCGAAGAATGTGTATCGTCGTTGGGTATTGTAATGCAAATTGGGGTTCCCGTGGTTTTCCCTTCAAACACACCGCTTAAAATGCTATATTCATCCTTTTCTTGACGAGGGGTTGAAAGCGCATCTTTTGGTCTACGACGAGTAAGTTGAGAAGCGATATATTCATGATCAACCGCAATTCCGCTTGGAAATCCGTCAATTACAGCGCCGATTGCCGCGCCGTGACTTTCGCCAAAAAGAGTTACTGTAAGCGAGTTACCTATGGTGTTTTTCACTTTTCATACACCGCCTTTATCTCGTTTGCAAAATCGACAAACGAAAGTTTTGTTATACTGAACGTTCCTATATCATCTACACGAACTACCGAAATCATATCTCCTGCCATTTTTTTGTCGTGGCTCATAGTATCTATAATTTTTTGAGTTTCACAACTATTAATAGTTGGTAAGTTTAATTTTTTAAGCACCGGAACAAGTCTTTGCCTTACCTTGTCGCTACACATTGGTAGCATTCCAAGCGCTACGCACTCGCCGTGATAAAGCGAGGGCGTATTGCTTTCAATAGCGTGACCTACAGTGTGACCAAAATTAAGCACCTTACGCAGTCCCGATTCTTTTTCATCGGCCTCAACCACCGAGCGTTTAATTTTTATTGAACGCTCAATTACAGTATCAATATTAAAATCATCGCCCTCAAATAATTCAAATAATTCTTTGTCGTATGTAAGCGCCATTTTTACCGATTCGGAAAGGCCGTTAGAAATTTGTCTGCCGGGTAATGTCTTTAACGTATCGGGGTCAATAATTACACCCTTTGGTTGATGAAACGCGCCGACAATATTTTTATATCCATCAAAGTCTATCGCCGTCTTACCACCCACGGATGAGTCAACTTGAGAAAGTACGGTTGTAGGAATATTATAAAAGTCAATTCCTCGCATAAAGGTAGCCGCCGTAAAACCCGCCATATCGCCTGTTACACCGCCGCCAACTGCCACAACGCAATCGGTACGAGTAAACCCGCCCTTAACAAGTGTTTCAAGTATGCTTTTATAGGTATCAAAGTTTTTAGACGCTTCGCCCTGTACAAACGTAACCACAACGGCATTTTTGCACTGCGCAGCTACACACTCGGCATATTCACTTGGCACGCCGCTATCGGTAACTATAAGCGCGTTGCGATCAAGGTTAAAATATTCGCTCGCGCGATTTAAAGCGCCGCGTTCTAAATATATATTGTAACTGCCACTTTCGACCTTTACAGGTATTATCATACCTTTATCTCCTTTTCAAAACTGCCAAGAATCTTTAGATTTGAACAACATTTAGATAATTCTTCAAGCATCTTTACACCCTGCTCGCTACCAATATTTCCCTCGCCCTCGGCGTAGAAATAATAGTCCCAAACAAGTTCTTTTGTAGGACGGCTTTTAAGCGCTTTAAGGTTAAATCCATATTCGCCTATAACCGATACCGCTTTGCCCAAAGAACCTGCCGCATTGTTTACGGTAAAGAGCATTATAAAATGATTATCGGTAGCAAGACGCGCCTTTTGGCTGCGCGAAAAGACTGCAAATCTTGTTGAATTTTGACTGCTTTCGTTTATGTGCCCTTCTAATTTTTGAAGTCCGAATTTTTCGGCCGCTTCTTCGCTTGCAATAGCCGCTATTGTTTTGTCGCCTTTTTCGGCAACGGTTTTTGCCGCAACGGCAGTGTTAACCGTCTCGACAGTTTCAAAACCGTGCTTGCTTATATACGACGCGCATTGACCGAGCGCCTGCGAATGACTTATAACTGTTTTAATATCATCAATCTTTGCGCCATCTACACCCAAAAGGTTTTGCACAATTTCGGCTTCATATACGCCGTTTACAAAAAGCGAACCAAAAAAGCTTAGATCCATTACTTTGCCCACGTCACCGTTAAAACTGTTTTCTATAGGCAACACAGCGCAATCGCATTCGCCGTTTACAACGGCTTGGTATGCCGCATTAAAATCTTTATATCCTACGCAGTTGGCGTCGGGAAAAATGCGTTCGGCAACTATATTTGCAAACGCGCCCTCAACACCGCTATACGCTACGCGCATACCCTCAAGCAAACGATGTTGTAAAAGTTTTGAAAGATTTATTGTTTCTTTTAGAAAATTAACGTAATACGACTTGTAGTCTTGGTCTTTTATAAGAGCGCAATTACGAGCGATGAGTTGCTCCTCACGAGCAAAATCGTCTATTTTAAGACCGTTTTCTTTTTTATATGCCGCAACAATTCTTGCCGCGTCCATTCTCTGCTCAAACAATTCCGCCATTTTAACATCGACGTCGTTTATTGTTTGTCTTGCCTTTTCAAGTTCAGTCATAGTAAATATCCTTTATTTTTGATTATATTCATCAAATAACGCTTTAAATGCAGGGATAGAATTTTTAATAGTATCGTACGCTACGCAATACGAAATTCTAACGTAACCCTTAGCGCCAAAACTATCGGCAGGCACGAGTAATAGTTCGTGTTTTTTTGCCTTTTCGCAAAAAGCGTTGGCATCGTCTTCAAGCGCTTTCATAAAAAGATAAAACGCGCCTTGTGGTTTTACGGCTTGATAACCGATTTCGCTAAGCGAATTATAAAGCAATTCGCGATTTTTGTTATAAAGCGAAATATCAGCAGTCATACCGTCGCATTTGGCAATTACGCGTTGCATCATACTTGGGGCGCAAACGTAACCCATGCTACGCGCCGCGCCGCAAACCGCCGCAAACAAATCTTCGGCATCGTCACAATGAGGAGAAACAAATACGTAACCAATACGCTCACCGGGGAGTGACAACGACTTACTGTAAGAATAACAAACCACAGTGTTATTATAAAAATTCGGAATGTATGGCACATCATCACCGTATGTGAGTTCACGATATGGTTCGTCGGCAATGATATATATTGCTCTACCCAATTCCTCACTTTTTTTATTAAGCAATGAAGCAAGTTTAATAATATCGCTTTCGGGAATTATTGCGCCTGTTGGATTGTTGGGCGAATTTATAATAATTGCCGCTGTATGTTTATTGATTGCTTTGTCAAGCGCCTCAAAATCAAGTGAGAAATTTTCGCCCACACCAAGTACTGCAACGGTTTTGGCGCCTGCGTTTGCGCAAAAAACGTTGTATTCGGGGAAATATGGCGCTAAAAGAATAACCTCGTCGCCGTCGTTTACAACCGCTTTTAAGGTAGAGGTAAGCGATGCCGCCGCGCCGCAAGTAATGTAAATGTTTTTGGCGCTCGCATCACAACCAAAACGGTCTTTAATATTTTGAGCAATTTGCTCCCTTACAGGCATAGCACCTTGAGCTGACGTATAACCGTGAAGCGCAACGCTATCGCCGCACGCTAATTCTTTTATTGTATCGTCAACAATTTGCGGCGCAGGTATGCTTGGATTGCCAAGACTAAAATCATATACGTTTTGGGCGCCGATTTGCGCTTTTCTTTTTAAAGAATACTCAAAAATTGCTCTAATAACCGATGGTTGATTTCCAAGGTCTGCCATTGCTTTGTTAACCATAAATTACATCTCCTAAACTAAAAAAATCCGCCAACACAATAAGCGCATCTTTTATATGCACAAATGGTTGCGGACTGTCTTTTTTATCTATTAAGTTGCAAATTAATTTGCTTTCTTAAAAGAGGTAAGACAGTCCTGCTTAAAGTAATAAAAATAAAAACTATTATTAAAACGCATAATTCCTGTCTCCTCTCTAAAGTATAGAGCAATTTTACTCCTTTTGTTTGCATTTGTCAAGAAAAAAACGGCATTTTATGCGTAAGATTGCATAAAATATCAATTATTTATAAATTTTAACCTCAAAGTGCTATTTAATTGACATTTAAACATTAAAATGATATATTAAAATAAATAATACTTATTAGTGAGGTTTTGAAATGAAAAAAGCAAAAAAAATCATAGCCCTTACTTTATGCTTACTTATGTGTGTATTTGCGTGCCCTGTGGTTTCGGCGGCAGTAACACCAAAAATAATCCTTTCTAACGAATCCGCTTTACCGGAAAACGAAGTTACTGTGGACATTTCTATAACTGGAAATCCCGGTATAATGGCAATGACCTTTTCGGTAGTATACGACAAAGACCAGTTTGAATACGTAAGTTACAGCAAAGGTTTTATAAGCACCCCACAATGCAAAGACCATAGCGATAAAGGTTACGTAAGTTTTTCTGTGTGCGAAACCTCTAACAAATCAAATAACGGAAACATACTGTCGATAACCTTTAAAATCAAAAAGGATGCAAAACCGGGTAAGCATACCATAACAATAGGTAATCACAATTACGAGAAAGCAGGCAAAAAGATAGATAATTGCTTTGCTAACTCAAGCGAAGAATATGTTGTTCCCACCGTTAAAGCAGGCAGTATATACGTTGAAGGCGAGTGTGACCTGGTAGGTCATGATTACGGCGAGTGGAAAACCACAACCGAACCCTCTTGCCAAAGCACAGGTCTTAAAACTCGTGTGTGCGCGGTTTGTGGAATAGCAGAGGAAAACATATTACCAATTTCACACGACTTTGAAGACGATTGGACAGTCGACAAAGCGGCCACACCCGAAGAAAACGGTATAATGTCACGTCACTGTAAAAACTGCGATGAGGTGACCGACACAATAACCTTTACTTATGAAGAGGTTGGCGGCGACGAAGATGATACGTCAAGTGAAGAATCTTCAAGCGATGACAAGGGTGACAACACCTCAAGTGAAGATACGTCAAGCGACGATGTTTCAAGCGATGACATACAAGTTGATTCGTCTGACGACAGCACAACGTCATCTGACGCGTCTTCAAGTGATTCAAGTAGTAAAAAGCCACCCATTAACAACACCGTTGGTTCAAAGAATCCGCTTTCTGCCGTAGAGGGACTTAAGGATTATCAAGAAAATATTAAACCAAATATCCAAGAACCTGCCCCCGAAGAAAATACCGAAGACGAAACAACAAGTTCTGATGTTACAACAGGTGTTATCGATACCGATGAAGATAACAAAGACGATGAGGGTAAATCGTTTTTCAAAACTGCGATAGGTGTAGTTGTTGCAGTGCTCGCTGGACTTTTAAGCGTTGGTATATTGGCGCTTGGCGCTTGGTTTATAATCACTAAAAACAAAAAAGCTAAACATTAACAAAAATACACCCACGTCAAACAAATGACGTGGGTGATTTTTTATTATTCAAACCAAGAAACAAAATTGCGAGCTCCGCAATAATCTTCATACCAATTGTAATTATACTCTTTGCCGTCAAATTCAAATTTTGACGGTACTGCAGTACGGGTCCAGTCGGTAATTGTAGCGTAATCCTCGCTTTTTATGGTGTCGGCGATTGCAAAAATTTGTTGCAGACGCTTTTCTTCATCCTTGTTTAAAATATGGGGAGTCACCGAGGCAAGCGTTGCGCTACCTGTTATTGCCGCCATTTCCAAAAAGTCAAAGTTTAACTTTTTAGAAACCTTTTCGGTAAACGCGGCGCAATCGGGGTCGGTTTTAAAGAATGCGTTGTTTTGGGGCAAGCGCATCATAGAATGCACACCGTATCGACGGGTATTTTCAAAATGTCTGCCGCTTGTATCGTTACCGCTGCGTTGCACCTCATGGATACCTGCCGCTAAATGATTTATGGTGTTACATCCCATAATAATTGTGTCGCCTGCGGCATCTTGAATTGTTTGATAAAACTCTTTCATAATTTGAGCGTTTGTTTTGGTTTTATCATAAAAATGCGGTGGCATATTGTCTGAAATTGTTGCGCCAAACAAATCAAAGAATGAAAAGTCGTGCTTAATCATATCGTAACCCCAAGAAGATATCATTTTAATATCTTCGGTTACCTTTTGCTTGGTGTATTCGTGCGTTGGGTCCATAACAATGCCGTTTGGCTTGTAGGGGCTGTCATAACACGCCTCGGCAGGTACATGTGAAAGAGTAAGCAAAGGTCGCATCCAAATACCTGCGCGACAATCAAGTTTATGTATTTTTTCGGCAGTAGATTGCATAGATGCAAAATTTTCATTGGTAAGATTCCAAGGTCCACCGTTATACTTACCCTTTGCATGAG
>JAFYQN010000073.1 GCA_017559885.1 Clostridia bacterium | reverse complement strand
TCTGTTTATGTACATAGCGCGGAAATTTAATTCCGTTACTTTATTATACGGCGCACATTTTAAAAAAATGATAGTTTTTTGTAAATAAAATTTAAATTGTAGGTGAAAAAATTTTGACTGGCGAACGCGTTTTAAAATTACAACAAAATTTAAACGACAACGAAGCGTTTTTGGTTTCAAGCGGTTCCAACCGTTTTTATCTAACGGGATTTAACTCAAGCGCAGGCACGGTGCTGATAACCAAGTGTAACGCCGTTTTCTTTATCGATTTCAGATACTTTGAAAAAGCAAAATCGGTTGTAAACAGTTGCGACGTAGTGCTTTATGACAAGGGCGATAAAGGAATTTACGAATTTTGCAAAGAGCATAATATTAAAACCATTTATGTAGAAACCGCCCATACAACGCTTTCACATCATAAATATTTATGCGATGTTTTTGAAGACGTCGAAATTTCAAAAGACAATAAACTTGATTTAAAACTTAACGAAATGCGCGCCACAAAAACACACGGCGAGCTTGAATTAATAAAAAAAGCGCAGTCGCTTACCGACCAGACACTCGACTACATTTTACCGCGAATTACCATAGGTCGTACCGAGCGCGAAGTAATGCTTGATATGGAATTTTTTATGCGCACACTGGGCGCCGAGGGTGTGTCGTTTGACTTTATAGTAGTATCGGGCAAAAACTCTTCCCTACCCCATGGTGTGCCTACCGACAAAAAAATACAAAAAGGCGATTTTGTAACTATGGACTTTGGCGGTATTGTTGGCGGATACTGTAGCGATATGACCCGTACCGTCGCCGTTGGCAGTATCACCGACGAGCAAAAACACGTTTATGACACCACCCTTAAAGCGCAACTTGCCGCTATTGAAAAAATAAAAGCAGGCGCTGTTTGCGGCGATATTGACAAAACCGCGCGCGACATAATTTACGATGCAGGTTACAAGGGTTGCTTTGGTCACGCGCTTGGTCATTCGGTAGGTATCGACGTTCACGAATCGCCAAACCTAAGCCCAAACAATCAAGCAATATTACAAGTCGGCAACGTTGTAACCGTAGAACCGGGCATTTACCTCGAAAACAAATTCGGTGTGCGAATTGAAGATATGGTATACGTCACCAGTGACGGTTGCATTAACCTTACAAACAGTAAAAAGGAATTATTAATACTTTAAAATCAACCCCCACACAAAAAAGTGTGGGGGTTGTGACTTTTATTAATCAAAAAGGTACTATATTTATGAAAGGGTTCCTGTTGTACTACAGGTAAGCGTATTAACTACTTCTTGTGTTTTCGATGCAATCAAAACTGTATATTTAAAAATACCCGTCGCTCTTGCGGTGTTTCCCGATTTGCTTGTGCTGTAAGAATCAAGACTCCAGCCGCTTGCCAAATCGCTTGCGCTACAACTAACTGCGGTACAGGTTGCGCTTACACCCTCGTTGACCGTAAAGGTACCTGTTATTTTAAATTTGAACAAAACGTCCCCGTCACTGTTTTTAACAGTTTTTGTTTTTGAACCCGTTACGTTTCTTGTTGCGCGAGTTTGATTTTTACTATCATTTACAATTTGTGTTATAGTTGTAGTTATCGAACTGCCGTCTTCAAAATATTCAGTATTTTCACTTACAACAACCTCTTTCGCCGTTGTGGCGTTAACACCAATTGATACTGTGCATAGCAATAAAGCTGTTATTAATACTATCGATATAATCTTTTTCATTCTTTAAACTCCTCATTGTATTCATAGGTTATAGTGGTGTCTGCGCTTATTGGTGTGTTTTCCTCTAAATTCACAATCATATAAGCCACAAACGAAGAAACAACCAACAATATTGCCGCAAGAATAGACGAAATGGCAATTATTGCGTATTTTTTTAACTTATATGATTTTATGTAGGCATTATCAATACCTGCGGTAAATTCCTTTGCAACAGATTCTGCATTACCAAAATGCTTTTCAACTATTTCAAAATCGGTAATATTGTTTTCTTCAATAAAAACGTCTACCGACACTTTTAAATCATCAAGCATTTTTCGCATCGCCTTGTTATAACAGGGCAAATTGCGTTTTATAGTTTTATAATAAAGTTTTAATTGCTTTTTCATTGCTCACTGTCCTCCGCACTACTGTCAAGTATTAACTTAATACCATTGTGAAGTGAAAAATATTCGTTTTTAATTTCTTCCAGATAGTCAATTCCACTTTGTTCAATATGATAATACACTCGTGTGCGGCGTTTGCCTACCTTTTCACTGCGGTCGGTAATATAACCCTTTTCAAGCATACGGTATAGCACAGGGTAAAGTGAGCCCTCGGTAACAACGTATAACCCATTGCTTTTTTCTTCAATCTCGCGGCATATATCATAGCCGTACATATCCTTTTGGCTTAAAAGCGACAACAAAATAATTTCTATTGTTCCGCGTTTAAGGCCCTCTGCAATACCCATTGGACTCACCCCTTTACTCTTATTGGTTTTAACTTAACATAATTATTTTGTTTTGTCAATACTTTGTGTTGCAAAATATCATTGACAAATTGGATTGTCTTGTGATATTATAGCAATAGAGAGGTATAAGTGGTTAACTTATACCGTAAGAAAGGCGGCGATACCGATGTACAGTTTAGATGAAACGCAAAACAAAGTTTTAAATCAAAATCAGGAGAAGATAACTTATGAAAAAGAAAATAACATCGGTATTGCTATGTGTTATACTATTACTAACATTATCACTTAACATCTCGGCTCAAACCGCAAGTG
>JAFYQN010000072.1 GCA_017559885.1 Clostridia bacterium | reverse complement strand
GTAAATACCAAGAAATACGTCGTTATAAAGGGTTGTTTTTTCCGAATAAAAACGGTTGAGTTCGCCTTTATAGTCTATTGGGTAGTCAAGCTTAGCGAAGTCGTCAAAGTCAATACCGAATATATCAAAGAAGCGTTTCTTTATAAGTTCAATATCGGTTTCACCTCGAGCCAACTGCGCGCAGTAGAACCAAGCGGGAAGGCTTGCCCAAACCGAACACTCGCCGCCGTCGTCGCCCCAATGGGTTACGTTTATACGTTGGATATCTTCTTTATGTGCAACGGGAAGCGATTCCATATTTGTTGCAAAGGCACGGTGGTTGTGCGGTGAGAAGGCAGTCCATGAGCAAATAGAAGCGGTAAAAGCAATTTCTGCACCGAATTTTTTACAAGCAGTGAACATTGGCTCTATAATACGGCGCGGCGAGAAGTAATCCCAATAACCGAAACATGCGCCTTTTGGGAACATATCGGCAATTTCGGGTGTAATAATATCGGGGTTATCGGTATATTGCGCGCCTGCAAGGCTAAAGAACATATCGCCGCTAAGCCTTGGTGTAAAGCCGTATTTATGAGCGAGTTCAACGCATCTTGCCATGTGTTCTTTCATAATCTTTTTAGGATCGGTATATCCGTGTTTCTTTAAATATTTACCAAGACCTAAAGAAGCGGCTTCATCGCAACCTAACATAATATAATCGGTTTTGTAAATTTCTCGCATTGTTTTAATCATTGTTTCAATGAGCTCGTAGGTTTTTTCTTCGCCTGCGAGTAATATGTTTCGGCAATCGTGCACGTTTTTAAATTCGTTCCAACGGAAAATATGTTCTACGTGGGCGAGAACTTCAATGGATGGAATAAGGGTAATACCTATTTCTTCGCCAAAGGCAACAAATTCTTTTAAATCTTCAATAGAATATTTTCCGCGAAGATAACCGAACATTTTATAATCGCGCAACTCATAAAGGTCCTCTGAGTAAAGAGCAAAGCTGTTATAACCCATTTTTTTAAGGGCTACCATAAACTTTTTAACTTCTTCCTTTTTCAGTACCGCATTACGCGATACGTCTACCATTGCTGATAAAAATTTAACATCTCTCATTTTGCTTTCTCCTTTAATTGTATAGGTTATCGTTTCCGTAGAAGTTATATTGTGTAAGTGTGTTTACACTTGCTATTTGACCGTAGAAGTTTACCTTTAGGTTATGATTATCGCGTGTGTCGGGAATTTTCTTTACGTCTTCCTCTAATTCTTCAATTATATCAATTTCCTCGTTAACAAACTTAAGCAAACGTTCTTTGCAGTCGGCAAGTCTTTGTTTTAAACCGCCAAGGCGAATTGCCTGAACTTCAAAGCCGTTGCCTTTCTTTTCTTTAAACCAAACCTGCTTAAAGCTTTCGTAAAAATCTTCTAAATAGGTAAGGCATAAATCGTAATCTTTAATTACCTCTAAAAGAGCTTCTTTGTTTCCCGATTTATAGGCTTTTCTTGTGCGAACGCCTAAATCAAATTTATATGCCATAAGTAAGCAAAGTTTAGCAGAATAATTGAATAAGTAAGCATATTCTTTCGCGCTTTTTTCTATTTCAAACAATTCTTCGGCGTGGTCTAAGAAACGTTGTTTAGAAATTCTTTCGTCGGCTAAAAGGTCATCGAAAAATCCCATAAACGGGTCGCTGTAAATTGCAGGTTTGCAGGAATAAAAACGGTTTAGTTCGCCGTGGTAATCCATTGGATAATCAAGCTTTGAGAAATCGTCGAAGTCGATACCGAAAATATCAAAAAAGCGTTTTTTTATAACTTGAGTATCGTTTTCGCCCTGTGCTAACTGCGCCGCGTAGAAGAAAGAGGGAAGACAAGACCAAACAGAACATTCGCCGCCGTCATCACCCCAAAACGTAACGGCAATTCTATATACCCCTTGTTCTACACAAACAGGTAAAGATTTGTTAAGAACATCGAAAGAACGGTGGTTATGAGGAGTAAATCCTGTCCAGGAAAGTACCGAACAGGCAAAGGCGATGGGCGCGTTGAAACGTTTTGCGTTTTTTATCATATTTTCTACTGTCTGGCGCGGTGAAAAATAATCCCAGTAACCGAAAATGGCGCCTTTTGGGAACATTTCGGCAATTTCGGGAGAAATTAAATCAGGGTTGTTACTATACTGTTCACCCGCGTATCTAAAGAACATATCGCCAGAAAGTTGTGGGTTAAAGCCGTATTTCTGAGCAATCTTAACGCAACGCTTAAGGTGTCTTTTAAATATTTCTTTGGGGTCGCAATAGCCAAACTTTTTTATGTATCTGCCAAGGCCCAAACTCCATGCTTCATCGCAACCTAAAGAAATGGTATCACAGGTGTAAATTTCGCGCATTGTGCGAATTAATGCTTCAATGAACTCATAGGTCTTTTCTTCATCGGCAAGTAATAAATCACGATTATCACGAATACCGCTGAATTCTTCCCAACGGAAAATATGCTCCATATGAGCCAAAACCCTAATGTTTGGCATAAGGGTAATGCCTCTTTCTGCGCCGTAAGCAACAAGGTCTTTTAGTTCGGCAATGGTATATTTGCCGCGCATATAACCGAACATTTCGTAACCGGGAAGTTCAAAGAGGTCTTCGGTGTAAAGTACCATACTGTTGTAGCCCATTTTTGGTAAAATATCTATGAATTTTTTAAGTTCTTCTATCTTTATAACCGCGTTTCGAGATACGTCGATTTGTGCTGTTAAATATTTAACTTTGTTCATAAAATAATTCTCCTTTATAAAGTTGACAATACTTTATTGTCATTGTATAATCAAATTAATGTAAAATCAATAGTTATAATTGATAATTTTTGTCACAATATTGATGCGCCGAGGAGTGGGGTTTTTGTCTAAAGCAACCTTTGAAAAAATTAATGATCTTAACGAAAACCAAATATTAAGGGTTAAAACCGGTCATTGTCCCAAGGGCACAACCAACACTCCGAATTGGCACGAAGCGGTTGAAATTTTGTTTTGTGTTTGCGGAAGCGGAACGGTTTTGCTTGATGACAAAAAATATTTATTTGAACCTGAAAACATTATTGTTGTTAATTCGCAGGTAATACATTCGGTAACCGCGGCGCAAGATTTGAATTTTATTTTTGTGCAGTTAGACAGAACTTTTTGTTTAAATCAACTTATTGATATACAACAAATCAGGTTCGATGAGCGTATTGAAAAAGATGAAAAATTAATTGAGATTTTTAACAATATAAACAACGCCAACAACGATGAAAGTTTTTTGGGGAAAGCGAAAAAAAGCCGAACG
>JAFYQN010000071.1 GCA_017559885.1 Clostridia bacterium | reverse complement strand
CTTCCAAGGGGTATTACAACTATAAGTTATGGTATGTTTGAGGGTTGTGTTGCGCTTAGCGATATTACAATTCCAAACAGTGTTACAATGATTGATAATTGGGCGTTTGCAAAATGTCGTAGTCTTACCGATATTACCATTCCCGACAGTGTTATAAGCATAGGTTATGGCGCTTTCCAAGATTGCAGTAGTCTTAATAGCATAACGTTAGGAAAAGGTGTTGTTAGTATCGATAATTCTGCATTCTACGGTTGTGATAATTTGCGCGCTGTGCATTACACAGGCACAAGGGCAATATCAAACAAGCTAATAATAGGTAGTTTTAATACGTGCCTTACCAACGCGACTTGGTATTACAGATTGTACCCAGACGTTGCAACTAACGATTGGTATAGCGATGCTGTAAAATATGTAAGTGAAAATGGTATTATGTCGGGTTACCAAAACGGATTGTTTGGTACAAGCAATAGCATTCAAAGACAAGATTTTCTCGTTATGCTCGCGCGTCTTGAGGGTGTTGACCTTGCTACATATAGCGCAAAGATGAGCGTATTTCCTGATGTTCCCGAAGGCAGTTACTTTGAAGCGGCAGTAAACTGGGGTTCAGAAAACGGAATAGTTACAGGTTACCAAAACGGTAAGTTTGGCGTAGGAGATAAGGTAACGCGCGAGCAACTTGTAACCTTCCTTTGCCGTTATGCAAACTATAAGGGAATAGATACAACCTGCACTGCTTCACAAAAGAATGCCGTAATATATAAATACTACGATTTTAAAAACGTATCGTCATTTGCGCAAGATGCAATATTTTGGGCAGTTAATAACGGAGTAATAAACGGAAAAACTTCTACAACTATTGTACCACAAGGCAATGCCCAAAGATGCGAAGTAGCAAAGATTATGTATAACATTTATTTAAATGATATATTCTAACAAAAAAAGACTCCCTCGGGAGTCTTTTTTGTTAGTTAAAATTTAAATTTGCGACTGTTTTTATAATTTGCCAAGCATTTCGTCTATTGATGTATCACTATTAAAGTTTACGTCACACGGCTTTTTTAGCAGTGACCAATGTTCAGTAAGTGATATGGTATCACCGGGTTGTACCTTTTTTAGCGGGCTTAGCGATTCAACCTCTATAAAGGTAGCGCAGGTATAGGTTTCAAAACTGCAGTTGTTGTCGGGGTATTTTTCACGCTTGTGGTCGGTTGCGTAAGACTTGCGGAAAATATCATCGCCCAAGCAGTAGTACAATTCGGCGTGATTAAGGTCAAAGCCTAATTTTAACGCATTAGTAGCAGCATCATCCTGACGGAGTGTTACGTAACGGTTGCCAAAATGAAGTCGACTGTCTGCAAGATTGGTATATGGCCAAACCGATATATTTCGGTTAGCAAGTAGACCTGTATCGTTGGTGTTCATTGGTATGATTAGCGTACCGCCTGTTGAAGATACGGTAAGACCCCAAATAGAAAATTCTTGTGATTGGCTTGCAATGTTTGTTACGTTCATAGTAACAAACATATTTGTATCATCTGGGTCCATTTTTATTTCTAACTGTTTTTGAACGCCGTTTTGTGTTTCGGCATTTGGGGTAAAAATTGCGCCGTTTTCGGTGATTTCATACTTTACGGGGTCAAGGTCGGGGTAATAACTTTGTGGGTAACTTTCGGGTGAAGTCCAAATACGGTGACCGCCTAAAATTTCCCATTTTTTACCAAGTCCAAAAAAATCTTGGAATTCTTGGTCATCTTTAGGGTCTGCGGCGGCGCGGTTGTCACACATAATATTTTGACCGCCAACGTATCCAAAACGAATGATTCGAGGTCCTACGTCTATTGTTACGTAAGTTTCAATTACATCGTTAGTAATTAAAAGCACTCTGCCATAGTCAAGATAATTTTTAATTTCGGTTTTTATCATAAAAGTTCCTCCGTTTTAAGTAACTTCATTTTTTGTTCATTGCCGCATTCAAGTGGCGTACCAAGACTAAGCGCGTAAATGTCGGTGGCGCGACATTCGGTTTCAAAAACCTTTTGAGCATTGGCATCCAAATCTTTTATCTGCGAGGCGCGGGTTATAACGGGAATTATACCCTGTGGGGATTTTAGGTGTGATAGTCCTTGTTTGCTAAAACCTAAAACTCTAACGTATGGGGGAGTAACCATAAAAAATTGGTTGTCAAATCCCAAAAACGCCGATAACACAAGTCGTCTTATGCGAGCAAGCGTGTAGCGCTTGGTCTTAATCATATTATATAGTTCATCAAGACTCGTTGCGACACGAAGTGAAAAATAAATTTTGTTCTCGAGTCCCTCGCTTATATCGGGAAGATTTTTAAAATCGTCGGCGGTTTTTGTGCGAAGGGAACACAAAACGGCGTTTTCAAGTTTTGATATGTCCGAAATATGTTCGGGGTTTAGTATACCTCTTACTTCGCGTGGCATAAAGCGTTCGGTGTAACCTATGTTGTCTTTTTTTAGTTCTTCGCGTATATATGACGAGGAAACAAAACCATCGACTATTTCATCGCCGTCGTGCATAGCGCCTAAACGTTTTATGCAGTGAAACTCTATCGGTAAATTAAGTTTTTTTGCGGCAAGAATATATTCGATACCAAGGTTATCGTTAGCGCTTCGAAGCAGTGTAAAATCAACACCCATTTCCTGCGCCGCCTGCTCACGCGCCACCGCAAAGGTGACGCCTGATTTTGCCTTTTGAGTCACAAGTTCAAAAAAACCGTCGCTGTTTAAAATATCGGCGGCTTTTTCAAGCGCGTTTATATCGCCGCACTCGCTTCCAAATACGATTTTGTCACAACCTAAATTATAAAGTTGCCACACACCGCCAATGGCAAAGTTTTGCGCGGTTGACATACTCCAAAGCACAGGCAACTCGGCTACAATATCTACACCGCAAAGAAGGGCGAATTTTGCGCGTTGTTGTTTACTGATTATTGCCGCATCTCCGCGTTGAACAAAGTTGCCGCTTATAACGCAAGCAACGGTATCTCCCAAGGTGTGCGCGTGGTCAATTAAGCGCTTGTGACCTGTGTGTAGGGGATTAAATTCTGCAATAATGCCAACAGTTGACAAAAAATTCACCTCTTTTTGCAAAAACACTTGAAAAATCGTTATCAATAAAGTAAAATATACTGGTATGATTATGGAAATATTTTACCATATTAACTTTTATCTTTCAATATTTAATTTTAAGGAGTAATTGTAATGAAAGTATTCGTAGTAAATGCAGGTAGTTCTTCACTTAAGTATCAGCTCATTGATATGGAAAATGAGCAGGTTTTAGCAAAAGGTCTTTGTGAGCGTATAGGCGTTACAGGCGCTATCACACACAAAGCCGCTGACGGTAGAGTTTACAAGGCAGAACCGGCAATGCCTACTCACAGCGAGGCATTTGAGGCAGTAGTTTACGCTATGACACAGTCCGAGGCAAAGGTTATTGACTCTCTTGATGAGGTTACCGCTATTGGTCATCGTGTTGTTCACGGCGCCGAAGAGTTTAACAAATCGGCTCTTATCACCGATGAAATGATTGCAAAGGTGCGTGAGTGTAGTGTTATGGCTCCACTTCACAACCCTGCAAATATTTTGGGTATTGAAGCATGCACCAAAACATTTGGCGACAAGATTCCTCAGGTAGGTGTGTTTGATACATCATTCCACCAGACAATGCCTGCCGAAGCTTATATCTATGCTTTGCCTTACGAGTATTACGAGAAATACCGTGTTCGTAAATACGGTTTCCATGGCACATCACACAGCTTTGTAAGCGACCGTGTTGCTGACATTGAGGGCAAAGACAAAAAAGACCTTAAGATTATTACCTGTCACCTTGGTAACGGTTGTTCAATCACCGCTATTAAAGACGGCGTTTCGGTTGATACTACAATGGGCTTTACACCACTTGACGGCTTTATGATGGGTACCCGTAGCGGAACACTTGATCCTTCTGCTCTTACATATATCGCTGAAAAAGAGGGCCTTTCACTTGCTGATATTGACTCTATCTGCAATAAAAAGTCAGGCGTACTTGGCGTATCGGGCGTATCTAACGACAACCGTGACGTAGCCGCTGCAGCAGCAGATGGCAACGAGCGCGCTGCGTTGGCAGTTAATATGCAACGTTATCAAATTCTTAAATTCGTTGGTTCTTACATTGCCGCAATGAACGGCGTTGACGCTATCGTATTTACAGGCGGTATCGGTGAAAACGACGAAGAGCTTCGTGAATATATTTGCGAAAACTTGGGCTTTGTTGGTGTTAAACTTAATGCCGAGGCAAATAAAGTTCACGGCGAAGAAATTAAGATTTCTACCGATGACAGTAAGGTTAACGTTTATATTATTCCCACAAACGAAGAACTTAAAATTGCTCGCGATACAAAAGCAATTGTAGAAGCGCTCTAATTTTTAGAAAGGTTAAGCGGAAAACAACATCCAATGTGGGTTTGTTTTCCGCTTTGTTTAATAATGAATACT
>JAFYQN010000070.1 GCA_017559885.1 Clostridia bacterium | reverse complement strand
TTTTTGTTTTTTTACATACTTGCAATATTATATAAAAAGATATATAATATATTATGTATTGTTGTAATTTCTTTTCAAATACTACATTTGGAGGGAAATTTCATGAGTAACAATAAAAACAATCAAAAAAACGAACATTTAGAATCAATCGAACAAATGGGCGCCGTAGAAACGGTAAACGGTAAACACAAGATTTTTTGCCTTACCATAATAGGCGAAATCGAAGGACATAACGTTTTACCCGAACAAAACAAAACCACTAAGTATGAGCATATTATTCCGCAACTTGTAGCAGTTGAACAGGATGACAGTATCGAAGGTATGCTTATAATACTTAATACGGTGGGTGGCGACGTTGAAGCAGGACTTGCTTTGGCAGAGCTTATTTCAGGAATGAAAAAACCAACGGTAAGTTTTGTATTGGGTGGCGGTCATTCTATCGGTGTGCCACTCGCGGTGTCGGCAAAAAAATCTTTTATAGCGCCAAGCGCTACTATGACAATTCATCCTGTAAGAACAAGCGGTCTTGTGATAGGAGTACCACAAACTATGAATCACTTTGCTCGTATGCAAGAGCGTATTACCGACTTTGTAGTAAAAAACTCAAATATATCATCTGAACAGTTTACACAACTTATGATGAACACAGGCGAACTTGTCACTGATGTCGGCTCTACCCTGTCGGGTGAAAAAGCGGCAAAGACAGGACTTATTGATTCACTTGGCACTTTAAACGAAGTGATAGATAGTCTTTATAAAATGATTGAAAAAAAATAACGGCGCTATCGCGCCTTACATACTATTACTTACAAGGAGTTACATAAATGGCAACAAAAAAGAGAGGGCGTCCCTCATCTAAAAAGAAAACGCAAACCATTAATAAAGGAAATCGTCAACTATACGCAATTATATGCTTTGCAGTAGCTATATTTTCATTATTCGTTGTGCTTTTTAAGGGTGTAAACGTGTGGACTAACTGGTTACATAATCCAATGTTTAGCATATTTGGTATTACGGCATATTTTTATCCGTTTTTACTTGGAGCAGTCGCAATATTATTGGCCAAAGAAAATCCATCGGTAAACACAATAGTTAAAGTCTGCGAAATAGCCGTATTAATTTTGTTTGTCGGTGCTTTCTTTTCTGCTTGTTCAATACCCACCAAAGAGTTACGCAGTGAGGACTTCACCTTTGGCAAGGCAATTGTAGATTCTTGGAACCGTACGTATAAGTTTAGCGGCGGTGTTTTAGGTTCATTAATTGGCATACCGCTTTGTTTATGGTTTGGTAAAGGACTTGCAATTACCACTTTTGTTATATTAATTTTAACATTTGTTATGATTATTACAGGCACACAACTTATACCACTGTTCAAAGCAATTGCAAAACCTGCAAAAATAGTATCCGAGCAGGCAACCACCGTTTTCCGTGAACGTTCCGCAAAAGATGAAAACAAACCAGACAATCAAAAAGAACTTAAAGTGATAAAGGGCTTTGACGTTGATATGGAGGTTGATGAACCCGAAAAAACAAACAAACGCAAACCCACGATTGATGAAATTGGTCAAAAACTTGTAAGCACATATAACGACGAAGAGATCCCCACACCAACCGATGAAGATGAATATACACCCGTAGATGATACCGATGATATCGACGAGGCAATTGCCGCCGCTCGCGAAGAGGCAGAACAAACTGCGCCAGAACGAATTTCGGTTGACTTTAAAAAAGAAACCGATGCCGTAACAAACGAAATATCTGAAAATATTGACAATATGCCAATATATAAATTCCCACCTCTTAGTCTACTCGACAGTATCAATAGTGCCGACAGTAAAACTGTTGCCGCCGAGCTTGAAAGCACGGCGCAACGACTTGTTGATACACTAAAAAGTTTTGGTGTCGAAACTCAGGTCATTAACGTTAGCCGTGGTCCTACAGTTACGCGCTATGAGTTGCAACCAAAGGCAGGCGTAAAAATAAGCAAAATTACAAGTCTTGCCGATGATATCGCGCTTAATCTTGCTACCGCAGGTGTACGAATTGAAGCGCCTATTCCAAACAAGGCAGCCGTTGGTATAGAAGTGCCTAATCGCGCAAGCGCAACCGTTGGCATACGCGAAGTTATAGAATCAAGTACTTTTTCTTCTTCAAAGAGCAAACTTACCGTTTCTATGGGTAAAGATATCGGTGGTAATACTGTTGTTGCCGATATTGCCAAAATGCCTCACGGCCTTATCGCAGGCGCTACAGGTAGCGGTAAATCGGTATGTATTAACTCGTTTATAATTAGTCTTTTGTATAAGGCATCCCCCGATGAAGTTAAATTGCTTATGGTTGACCCAAAGGTAGTTGAACTTGGTATTTATAATGGTATACCGCATCTTATTGTTCCCGTAATCACCGAACCACGCAAGGCGGCAGGCGCACTCGGGTGGGCGGTTAACGAAATGGAACAACGCTATAAAATGTTTGCCGACCGTGACGTACGTAATATAGAAGGATATAACAAATTGGTTGAAAGTTTGGTTGATGAACCCGAGGTAAAAAAGATGCCTCGTATTGTTATAATCATTGACGAGCTTGCCGACCTTATGATGACGGCGCCAAAAGAAGTTGAAGATTCAATAAACCGCATTGCCGCAAAAGCTCGTGCTGCTGGTATTCATCTACTTATTGCAACACAACGTCCGTCGGTTAACGTAGTAACAGGCGTTATTAAAGCAAACATACCAACACGTATTGCTTTTGCCGTGTCATCTCATATTGACAGCGGAACCATACTTGACTGTGCAGGCGCCGAAAAACTACTTGGTCGCGGCGATATGCTTTTCCGTCCTGTAGGCGCAAACAAACCAAACCGTATACAAGGTTGTTTTGTAAGTGACGAAGAGGTTGAACGCGTTGTTGAGTTTGTGAAAAGCGGTGGCAATACAAGTTATGACGATAACGTTATGTTAGAAATTGAACGTCAAGCCGCAATTGAAAAGCAACAGCGTACCGGCGTACCGGAAGAGGGCGCTAATGATGACGACCCCGTACTTGATGAAGCAATCAAGGTTGTTGTTGAACTCGGTCAGGCATCTACTTCCCTGCTTCAAAGAAAATTAAAGCTTGGTTATGCTCGCGCGGCTCGTATAATCGACCAAATGGAAGAACGTGGAATCATAGGTGGATATGAGGGCGCAAAACCCCGTCAGGTTCTTATAACCAAAGATCAACTTATGGAAATGCAAGCAGGCAGTGATGAATAAAAAAAGAAGGCTTATACAAGCCTTCTTTTTTCTTTAAACTCTTTTAGCGAATAATATCTGTTATCTAGTTTTATAAGTTTGCTATTATCAAATTCAAAAACATTGTTTTTAATCAACAATTGCTTTTCTGCCTCTGGATTTATTATGGAATATATCGCAGAACCAACAGTTGCCTTACCGAAAACATTATTTGAAATCTTAACAAAACCATTTTCGGTTGGCGCATCGATTCTCCATACAAAGATATGATGCCCCATAGGTTGTGGGAAAATCTCGGACCTACGCGGTCCTTTTTCGTAATCTACGCAAATTCCCTCGCCTGCATTTTTACATACATTGCCGCTAAAATAAGTGTTATAAGTTATTTTATCGCGCAATTCATACGCAGCCATACCATAATTAGAAAAATGATTATTGATGATTTTTATATTTTTGGGCGCATCATACTCACCTTTTCCTTGAGTGGTAACACAAGAGTCATATATCTCGTCAAAGGTACAGTTTTCAATAATTACATTTTCACAGTAGCACCAAAACTCAATGGCATTGCCAAAACGGATTTTTAAATTTCTATCCCACACTGCGCCGCCGATATATCTGTAATCGCAGTTTTTAAAGGTAACGTTACTGCCATTATAACCTTCAAATCCGTTGATAGCGCTACATTCAAAATGCAGGTTTTCAAACACAACGTTACACTCTGCAAACGTCAAATATTTTTCCGATATCAAAGACGCCTTTAAATCATTATAAAAAACGGCAGGATTATTTTCGCTATAGATATATAACGCGCGTGGAGCGTCTGCGGCTTCTTTTGTGTAAGTTTGCGGCTTATTGGTATATCCTATATGCGTATAATACCAATCGCCCTGTGTTTTTAGTTCGTTATAATCCCATCTAAGCATACCAAAACCGCCACTGAAAAATATATTTCCTACTTCGCTTGGTATTTCGCCTGTGTATTGCCATATATTTTTCTCGTGTTGTTGCCATAGCGTTTCGTTATCAAGCATAAACGCAAAACTAAAAATAGGTTTGTGACCCTTACCATACGCACCATATATAGTTGGCTTATAGGCAAGACCGCTTACAGTTTTCAATTGTTCGCAAAAGACACAACCCCGACGAAACAGTATTGTGTCGCCGGGTGTTATGTTTATTTCTTTATAACTTGTTACTGCTGTTTCGGGAGTTAATCCATCATTTTCAGAAGCGCCCGAAATATTATCAACGTAATAAATCATATTTTAAATTTTATCAAATACCATTTGGTTTACTGCGCGTCTTACTGCGAGCATTGTATCGCTTTCAAGGATGCACTTGTCAAATCTAACCTCGCCAACGATATCCTCTATGGCCTTAACAACCGCTTCTTTACCGCAAAGCTTTTCAGCTAGTTGCATTACTCGCATATCTTCCATACCTTCGTATAAAGCGCGGAAACGAGTTGATTCCCAAGGAGTGCCGTCCGGAGCAGGATATACCATATAAGCATCGCCACTAGCGGCAAAACTTTCAGCGTCTGATACTGCAAATGGATCAACCCTGTCGTATGACCACTGGTTGTTATAATAGTTATAACCCCAATGCAAGAAGCCCTGAGTGTTATACTTAAACATTTGAGTACCTAGGCAACGCACGCGAGCAAGCTCCATAGCGAAGTGGCAGTTACTTACGTTTGTGCACTGACCGCCACAGTAATATGTCCAGATATCTTTAGCGCCCTTGTCAAAGAATTCGTGAACAACCATTGTCTTTGGCACAGGATTTTTGCTAAGACCGCTCTCATAAAATTCGTAATGAGATATAGCGTCAAGTGTTTCGTAATCCTCTACCAAATCGTAGATAGAGTCGCGTACCTTTTTGTATTGCTCAAAATGTTCGGTAATTGGCTCGTCAGATACGTGGTACCAACACTTGTGGTCTTCACCGCGTTCTTTCATATGAGCGATAAATCCGCTAAGGAAAGCGCGTACAAAGGTGTTGTATTCCTTAGAGAGCGGATCAGTACCCCAACCAAAAATAGTTTTCTTTTCGCCGTTTACGGTTGCTACTACCTTTGGTGTGTTATCAGCGCCCCACTGTGAAAATACAGGGGAAATTTCATAGTACTTAACGCCTATTCTTTGGTACATATCAAGCCAACGGTCAAGATTATCATAACCAAAGGTGTAATTATCGCCGTCTTTGTAAACGTCGATAAGCTGTGTTGTGGTACGCTCACCGCCGCCGTATGTATCAAGCGCGTAAGTAAGTAGCGGTACCATAAGCATATTACGACCAAAATCAACAGCCATTTTAGCGTAATTTTCGCATATTTCAAAGTGACGGTCGCTAAACACCTCTACGTCATAGTAGTCAGCAAGGCAATCGGCATAAAACCACTGTGTAAACTTAAGTGTTTGTTCGGGAATTTCTACGTCTTTAATATCGATTTTAAGTTCATGCTCTACTGCTACTTCATCAATAGGAGTAAGACCCTTGCTTGTGATGTTTACTTTATATAGTTTGATTTTAAGGGTATGTTCGCCTATAATTTCGCCCTTAGGGTCAATATCAAACCATAAAGCACGGCTCTGCTTTGGATGAAGTCTAAAAATGCCACGATACTTTAGCGGACGCAAAAGGTCAGGATAGAGACCCGGTTCGTGAATTTTTGGTAGTGGAGTACAGTGAGGATATGTAGGCATTTCGGCAGGAATGTTTACAACCTCGCGAACTGTAACGTAAGGCGCCAAATCGCCCTCAACAACAGGTTTAAAAGCAACCTGCCAGTTATCATCAAAATTTGCAACAAGCTGGAAAGAATACTTTTGATTTTTAAATATCTTTTCTTCCTTGAGCTCGGTAAATTGTGTGATGTCTGATCTTAAAAAACATTTTTCTAGCGAAGATACTAGTCTTGAACTAAAATTCATTTTTTGCCTCCTAAAAGGTTATTTTTTATATTATACCAAATAAAAACGGTAGATACAAGATATATCTACCGTTTTTTTGCTTTTAATTAACCAAGTAATATAAGTTCAAATAGACCTACTGAAGGACGACCAGGACAAACTATCTCAACGATAATGCGGTTGAGCGCTTCGGTGGTCTCGCCTGCTGTAATAACGTAATCAGCAGAAGATTTTGGATAGTAGTCGTTAGACATTGAGCCTGCTTCCATATAGAACGCTCTAGGACCTGAAACGGTAAAGCCGTCAGGTGTGATAAATCTAACAGAAAGATTTTCAGGTATTGCCCAGAAACGACCAAATACTCTAATGTTTACACCAATGCTCTCGCCAGGCTGAATCTTAGGACATTTGTCATATGATACAACTGCATTACCAAAGCCAAGATTTACATCAAATGAGTACTCACTGCGTTCAAATAGACGCTTTGCTTCCAAATCACCATAAAGTGGTGGTGTGGTGGTGCTTGTTGGCTCATCGGTGATTGTAACGGCATAGTTACGGATAGCCGCGCCCGCAGATGGGATGAGCTTCATAACTCTGTCGGTAAGGTCGGTTATGGTAAGTGGGTATCTTGGGTCACAACCCATATTTATAGAGATTGTGATAATCTTGTCACCAATATATTCTTGCCAGTCGGTAGGAATGCCTGCAGTACCATTGATAATACCGAGGATAGAACCAACAGTAGCAGCGGTACAGTCGGTATCATCACCACAGTTGATAGCGGTAATCATTGATTTTTTAAAGTCACCCTCGCCATAAAGGATACCAAGAATAGCAAACGCAACGTTTGCAGGAGCTTGGAACCAACCAATATCTTCAGACTGCTTTACAAGGTCATTTCTGGTAGTTACCCAGTCAACGCCGTTATCATAGTTATCAAGAAGCAACTTAATTGCCTTTGCCATACGGCAGTCTGCAGGAATCTTTGCAAGACCGATATCAATAAGTTTTCTAATATCGCTTTCAACAAAAGCTGCGCTCTCTAAAGCGGCAACAAATACAGCGGCATATGTACCCTCACCAATACCGTGGTCAATACAAGCGTCTTTAAACGCATACTTGATAGCGGCATCAGGATTACCTGGGTTAAGGCAAGCCCAAATCTCGGTACGAATCCACGCGCCGTTTGAGTTTTTCCAGTAGTCGTTGTTTACAGCGCCGCAAAGTGGTGGTTGAATACCTGCGCGCAAGTTTGCTTTACCAATACCGTACTCTGCCCAATGTGGTACGATATAGCTAATCCAATACTCGCCAAGGTCAAGAGCAGTAAGGTTATATGGACCCATTTCCTCAAGAGCGCGAAGCCAAACAAGTTGCAAATCAAGATCATCGTTTGGTAGTGGCTCACCCTTTGGTGTGGTATAGCCCTTAATGTCCAAAAGTTCTTTTGTACCCTCAAAAGGACCACCCATGGTACCGCCAATATTTTTACCAATCCAACAACCGTGGATTTTATCGCGGAGTTCCGCTTTGTTAAAATTCATGATCATAACAAAATTTCTCCTTGTAATTTTTTACTATTTTTAATATACTAATAATATCAACTTTTTGCAAGTCTTTTTCTTTCAAAAATTTGACTCAATCAATCAAAGGCTTATGGTGGTGATATAATGCAATATACCAAAATTTCACAACTTCCCGCTTTTTACAGCCCTGTATATATAGGCAACACTGAGCGATTTGTTTGCTATGACAATGATTTTATTCTTTCAACCGAGCCGATTACCGCACTACACTTTCACCGTTGTCTTGAAATAGGCGTTTGCGTGCGTGGTAGTGGAAGTTGTATTATAGATAACCGCCTTTATCACTACAACGAGGGCGATATTCAAATAGTTTTGCCCTACCAACCACATCTTGCCAATAGTGATAAGGACCAAAACTCTACGTGGATTTGGTTTTCTTATGACCCTTACAAACTTGCGCCTAGTGATGATATCGGTAACCGTATTGCCACCATAATTGAAAAACAGGTTAATTTTAGCGGTGTGTTTTCGCCTGACGAACATCCCACACTTGCGACAATTATAAATAAATGTATTTTAGAAACACAAAACAGCAAAGGTCTCTCCCAACTATATGCCCTACTATTGGTTCAACAACTAATATTAGAACTATCGCGAATTGAGTGTCCTTTAAAAAACAATATTGTCCTGAGACGCCGCTCCTTTGATAAAATACTTCCCGCACTTGAGCATATATCTTCTAACCTTGCAAACGGTGACAAACTAACCTTGTCTGTGCTTTCAGAAAAATGTTTTGTAAGCGAGGCAACGTTACGTCGATATTTTTATCAATTTACTGATATGTCACCGCAACAGTTTATTGCCCACGCGCGAATAAACAGAGCGCAGTATCTACTTAGTAGCACAACAAAAAGCATTACCGAAATCTCAAACGAAGTAGGATTTGAATCAATATCGTGTTTTACACGTGCTTTTAAACGTTACTGTGGTATTTCACCATCAGAATATAGAAAATAAATTCAAATATTAAAGAAGGTGCAACAATGAAACCTAAGGACGGATTTCTTCAGGCAATAAGATTTAAATCTGAAGATTTTAAAATTATCGTTTCAAGCGCTATGTCAACAGCGTCGCGCGATGCCTTTCACCCCGAAATTGAAATAAAGCTTTTTAATGAAGGCGACTCAATTCAAACAATAGGCTCTAAAACAATAATTGCCCACGCCGGCGATATTACTATTGCAAATCCTTATGAGGTACACGCAAATATTGCAACCGATTCACATAAAGGTAAATACTATCTTATAATGATTGACCTCGATTTTTTCAAAAACACCGGTCTTATAGACGTTGACCTACGCAATCTTCTCGTGGCGGAAGGCGTAGCTTTTAATAATCACATAAAAAACAACAACCGACTTAACCAAATCCTAATGCGCGTTATAGAGGAAGCCACCGAGCAAAAAGAGTATTATCAGTCTATAATCCGTAATCTTATGGCAGAGTTTTTTTCGCTTTTATTACGTGACGAATTATTTGGTGGCGACCCACGATTACTTACTACTAAAGAAATAAAAAAAGCAACGCTCATAG